>JACCXG010000373.1 GCA_013697225.1 Acidobacteriota bacterium | reverse complement strand
GCGGCCGCCGGTGCGCTGCTCGTGATCCTGATTGTGGCGTCGACTATCGAACTCCCCTGAACCCGCGCAATGTTGACCTGCTCCTGATATGGACCGTCGGGGCCAGCTTCTTCAACTCGATGCGCTTCTTCGATCGACTGGACCAGCGTGCCTACCTCAATCTGCTCGACGGGGTCTTCATCACAGTCCTCGTCTGCAGCGGGATCCTGCTCCTTCGCTGCATCTACCTGGTGATCCGTCCAGCGAGGCATAGATGGACACCCAATCCCGGCACGCGCGGTCTGGCCGCGCTCGCGCTGGCCCTGCTCGCCTTGAACCTGGGGCTGTCGCTCAGGGCGCCAGACGATGCGGGATGGTTTGCGAATCTGGGAGCCCAGCGACTCCGTGAGCGGGGACTGCTCCCCTACGGAGACCCCCTTCTGACGAGCACGCCAGGCGCAGCGTACGGCCCCCTGCTCTACGCCGCTCACGTCCCATTTCAGATCGGGCTCTCGCCGCGACCGGTGAACGCGACATCCCCCGCGAGGCCGCGCCTTGGAGAGAACGCCTCGTATTACCTCCCTCCCGCCCTCGCCACACAGCTCTGCACGGCCGCGTTCCATCTGCTTGGTGTCGCGTCGCTCTTCGTCGCCTCGCGCCGCCTCGCCAATGCCCGCGTAGCGTGGGGAATCGTTTGTCTGTATACCGGAAGCCTCGCGGTGCTCGGGATCGGCGGCAGCGAGTCCTCCGTTGCCGGAATCACGTTCGTGTCCCACATCGCTCCTGCAGGGATGACGCTCCTGGCGTTTGCGGCGCTCTCATATCCAGGGCTGGCGGGCGCGCTGCTCGTGCTCGCCGCCGGCGTGGGTTTCTACCCTGCCTTCATGGGCCCCGCATGGCTGGGCTACTATTGGCGCCGCCCCGACGCACGGCGCCGCTTCATCCTCGCCTGCGTGGTCACCAGCGTCACTGTCGGCGGCGCTGTGTACGCGCTGAGCCGTCCAGCCGATGGCCGATCCCGGCTGGGCACCATCATTCACGACACATTCGGCCATCACACGGATCCGCGGGGGTACGGCGCCAGCCCCTTCGGGTTCTGGGGGCAGCGCGCCGGTCTCAGGCAGAGCCTCATGACGCCGCTTGCCGGTTCGACGACGTTCACCACACCGGCGTGGCTGGCGCTGATGGGCTTGATTGCCGGGTCGTTCGTCCTGGCGCGGGGAAGGCCGGCGGGTGACCTCGCTCTGCTCTCGGCCTCGATTGCCATTGCCGCCACCTTGGTGAAGCCGCACGCGACCGGCACTTACATGGCCTGGTACTACGGCCTGCTGCTCATCGGTCTGCTGACGCCACGGGCGACGGCTGAAACGGCCGCGCCGAGCCGCCCCAGGGGGGCGGATTAGCTTTACCGCGCGCGTTATGAGGCGTATAATCAATAACTTATGGCACAAACCTACGCGCTGCGCTACCTGGCGAAAGCTGCTATCGGCGCGCCGCGGGACCTCGTCAACGCCTATGTGGCCACCTACCGGCCCATCCACCCGACCGTCCTCATCTTCCACTGCACCTTTGTCTGCGACGCCCGATGCGAGATGTGCAGCAACTGGCAGCGCGGGGACCGGAAGAGCGACATGTCCCTGGCGGACATCGACAAGGCGTTCAGCTCGGACCTCTGGAAGAACATCGAGAACGCGAATATCTCCGGGGGGGAGCCGACGACGCGAAACGATCTGGTGGAGATCGCGCGGCTCATGCTCGACCGTTTTCCGCGCCTGCGGAAGCTCGGCCTGAACACCACGGGCCTGACGCCGCACCGCGCGATCCCGATGCTGACCAAGATAGTCGAGCTCTGCAACGAGCGGGGGGTGATCTTCAGCACGCGCGTGTCGATCGACGGGGTCGGCGACATGCACAACCAGGTGCGCCGGGTGAAGCGCGGGTTCGACAAGGCGGGTCAGACCATTCGCGCGATGCAGGAGCTGCAGAAGAAGTACAGCTTCAACTTCGGCATCTCCACCACCATCTTCCACATGAACCTGGATGATGCCGAGAACATCCTGGCCTGGGCCAGGAAGGAAAAGC
>JACCXG010000073.1 GCA_013697225.1 Acidobacteriota bacterium | reverse complement strand
GCAATCTCGGCTCGTTCGTCACGAGCCTTGCCTTCCCGTATCTGCTCGTGCTGACCGGCTCGACGACCCCCTTCTTCGTCGTCGGGGCGACGCTCAACCTGGCCGCCGCCTGGATGTGGACGCGGGTTCGACCGGATCGCCCGGTCACCTCTGCCCATTCGTCCCATGCGGAACTGGCGATCCGCTGATAGTGTTGCCGTGAAGCACCCCATGCGAATACCGGGACGATCGTTGCGCGCGGCAGGCCTTGTTCTCCTTGCGCTGGCGGCCGTCGGATTGGCCCCCCCGGTTCAGGTGCAGGAGCCGGGGCACGTCGGCCAGGCGACAGAAGCCGACCTGCTCAGAGGAGCGCAGCTGTACGTAGAGAACTGCGCCGTCTGTCATGGGCCAGGGGGCAACACCATCGTTGCCGTGGATCTCTCCCGCGGCCGCTTCCGTACAGCGGTAACCGACGACGATCTGCGGCGGGTGATCAGAACCGGGATTCCCGACCTCGGCATGCCACCCAGCCGGCTCGACGATGCCGACATCGGGCACGTCATCACGTACCTCCGTCTGGGCTTCGGGAAGGGGGCGTCGCTGCCTGCGGTGCGAATCGGCGATGCGGCGCGTGGACGGGAAGTATTTGCCGGAAGGGTGCCTGCCTGTCCTGCCACCGTGTCGGGAACGAGGGGTCCCGTGCCGCTCCGGATCTGACGACGGTGGGTTCGACGCGTACGCCGGCGGCGCTCTATCTCTCACTCGTGGATCCCTCCAGCGCGATGCTGCCGATCAACCGGCCCATCCGCCTCGTCACGGCTGAAGGGGAGATCATTCGTGGGCGCAGGCTGAACGAAGACACCTACGCGGTGCTGCTGATCGACGACCGGGAGCGCCTGCTCTCCTTCGACAAGCCGCGCCTGCGCGAGTATGAGGTGCTCACGACATCGACAATGCCCGCCTATGCCGGGCGGCTCACCGCTGAGGAGCTCAGCGATCTGCTCGGCTATCTCCTCTCGCTGAAGGAGCCAATCCAGGGGCGGGCCGGGGGAACGGAACAGTGATGAAGAGACGTGCCGCCGTCGCTGCCCTCGTGCTCCTCGGGCTGGTGACGGCTGTGTACCGCGTGGATGGCCGCATCCAGGTGACGTACGACCGGCTGCTGAACGCCGGGAGCGAGCCCCGCAACTGGCTCACGTACTCAGGTGGTTACGAGAGCCACCGCTTCAGCCAGCTATCGCAGATTCACACCGGCAATGTGGCCACCCTCGAGCACAAGTGGGCGTACCAGGCCAGCGTCATCGGCAAATGGCAATCCACGCCGCTTGTCGTCGACGGCATCATGTATCTCACGCAGCGCATGAACGACGTGGTGGCGCTCGACGCCCGCACGGGTCGCGTGTTCTGGACGTATCAGCACCGGGTGCCAGCCGATCACCAGGCGTGTTGCGGCGCCAACAACCGCGGGCTGGCGATTCACGGCAACACCGTGTACATGGGCACCCTCGACGCACGCCTGATTGCCATCGACGCAGTCTCCGGGCGTGTTCGCTGGAACGTGGAGGTCGTGCCGTACAAGGACTCGGGGTACTCCATCACCCATGCGCCCCTCGTGGTGAAGGACAAGGTTCTCGTGGGCGTCGGCGGAGGTGAGCTGGGCATCCGCGGGTTTCTCGATGCCTACGACCTCGAGACAGGGGAACGGCGCTGGCGGTTGTACACGATCCCCGCGCCAGGGGAGCCGGGACACGAGACCTGGACCGATCCGGCAGGCGAAGCCTGGAAGACTGGCGGCGCCTCGATCTGGCTCACTGGCTCCTACGATCCCGCGCTGAATCTGACCTACTGGGGCACCGGCAACCCGGGACCTGACTGGAACCCGGCGCAGCGGCCGGGAGACAACTTGTACAGCGATTCGGTGATCGCGGTCGATCCCGACACCGGGACGATGAAATGGCACTTCCAGTTCACGCCCGGCGATCCGTACGATTTCGACGCGGCGCAGATTCCGGTGCTCGTGGACATGGACTGGGAAGGGAAGCCCACGCGCGTGATGCTCTGGGCGAACCGCAACGGATTCTTCTACGTGCTGAACCGCGAGACGGGCCGCTTCCTCCGCGGCAGCCCTTTCGTGAAGATCAACTGGGCGAGCGGGCTGGATCCGGCCGGACGCTCGATCCAGACGCCACCTCCTGATGGCAGCGCTGTCTGGCCAGGAGTGCAGGGAGGGACCAACTGGTATTCACCGTCGTACAGTCCGCGAACCGGGCTCCTTTATGTGCCGGCGTGGGAGAACTACGCGTCCACGATCCGGCGGCAGCACCAGGAATACCGCGCGGGGAGGCACTTTACCGGAGGTGCCTGGAGTGTGGTCACACCGGTTGCAGGTGCACCCGCCACGGGAGCGCTGGGGCGCGGATCGATCAACACCTGGACGGAGGCCACGGGCACGGGGGCCGTACTCGCTCTCGATCCGCGGACCGGTGAGACGAAGTGGAGGTTTGCGATGACCGACGTCACCGACAGCGGCATCCTCACCACCGCCGGCGACGTGCTCTTCACCGGCGGCAGGGAAGGCATCTTCCAGGCGCTGGATGCCCGCACGGGGAAACTGCTGTGGATGTCGCGGCTGGGGAGCCAGATCGTGAATGGGCCGATCACGTACGAGGTCGACGGCGAGCAGTACGTGACCACCATCGCGGGGCTGAACCTGGTGACCTTCGGCTTGCGCCGCTGAGCCGCGGAGCTGGCACTACCAGCAGATGCCAGTGTACTCGGCCGGCACATCCTTTCGATCGACCTTGACCCGGAACAGATCTATGACGGACTGATCGGGGCGCGTCCGTCTCAGCGCGTCGGCAAACTCCGGCGAGCCGTTCCCGACCACGATGATCTCGGATCGGTCGAGCACTTCGTCCACCGTGTCGCAGAGCAGCGACGACAGGTGGGGAATCTGCTCGTTGATGTAAGCCCTGTTGGCCCCGACGAGCCTGGCCAGCGACACATTACGGTCGTAGATACTCAGCGAGTACCCCTTGCCGAGGAGCGCCTCGGCCAGAATGACGATCGGACTCTCGCGGAGGTCGTCTGTGCCGGCCTTGAAGCTGAAGCCAAGCAGACCGACTTTCTTCTTTCCCGATTCCGTCACCATGTCGATCGCATGCTGAATCTGCAGGCCGTTGCTGCCGAGAATCGAGCCGATGACCGGCATCTCCAGGTCCACTTCCTTGGCGCGGTACTGCATGGCGCGGACGTCCTTCGGCAGGCATGACCCGCCAAACGCGAACCCCGGCTTCATGTAGTACGACGACAGGTTCAGCTTTTCGTCACGGCAGAAGATGTCCATGACCTCGTGGCTGTCGATGTCGAGCCGCTTGCAGAGATTCCCGACCTCGTTGGCAAAGCAGACTTTCAGGGCGTGCCAGGTGTTGCTCGCGTATTTAATCATCTCCGCCGTGCGCACGCTGGTGTTCACGACCGGCGCATCGACCCTGGCATAGAGCGCCTCGGTCGGCTGCGCGTCCGACACGTAGTTGTGGCCGACGAGAGTGATTGGCGGGTTCCGGAAATCATGGAGGGCGGTCCCTTCCCGCAGGAACTCCGGGTTCACGGCAACCCCGAATCCGCTGCCGTACGTCTTGCCTGACGTACGCTCGAGTGCGGGGATGACCACGTCGTGCGTGGTGCCGGGCAGCACGGTGCTGCGGACGACGACCACGTGGTACGCCTCCTTCCCGCGGAGCGCTTCGCCGATCTGCTCGCAGACCCGTTCCAGGTAGGAGAGGTCGAGACTCCCGTTTCGCCGGCTTGGCGTGCCGACGCAGATCAGCGAGAGCTCGCTGTTCTCCACCGCATCGCTGGTGCTCGTGGTCGCCCGCAGCGTGCCATTCGCGGTGTTGTCGCGAATCAGCTCATCGAGGCCCTTCTCGACGATCGGGCTGCGTCCCTCGTTGAGACTCGCCACTTTGTCGGGGTTGACGTCCACCCCGATGACGGTGTGCCCATCGGCGGCAAATGAGGCCGCCGACACGCTTCCGACGTAACCCAGGCCAAACACTGAAACGTTCATGTCAGATACTCCCCACGAGACGGGTCCCGTCCGTTCGTTCCTGCGCCGGCACGGACCCCGACCCTCGATGCCCGGTGCGCTGCAGCGCTGCCGGCGATTGCGTCCGGCTGCAGATGCGATCCAGCGCATCCTCGAAGTCGTGCGCCACGGCGGACCAGTCGTACTGCTCCACAACGAGCCGCCGCGCGGCCGCTTCCAGCTCCTGTCGCTCCCGGTCGTTCCGGATCAGGCGCACCACGGCGTCGGCAAACCCTGCGGGATCATCCGCAATGAAGATGTCGGCGCCATGTGTGACGGGCAGCCCCTCGGCTCCCACCGTGGTGGACACCACGGCCTTCCCCATGGACATGGCTTCGAAGATCTTGAGCCGGGTCCCGCCGCCGATTCGCAGCGGCACTACGTAGACGCTGCCCGCCGCCACATGCGGACGGACATCGTCCACCCGGCCCGTCACCTCGATCGCGGGGTCCTCGCCGAGCCGGCGAACCGCGGGAGTCGGTGACCGGCCGATGATGCTCAGCGTGGCTTCCGGTTCCTGCTGGCGGATCCGCGGGAAGATGTCGCGGGCGAAGTAGAGCATGCCGTCTTCGTTCGGCAGCCAGTCCATCGACCCCGTGAAGACCACGTGCGAGCGTCGCGTGGGTGTCTCCGCCGGCGTGAAGTACTGCGTGTCCACTCCTGTTTTCACGACGTGCACCGGTGTGCGCAGCGCGTTCGGGTAGAGCCGCTCGAACGTCACGCCGTCCGCTTCGGAGACCGCCAGCACCAGGTCGAACCTTGCCAGCGCGTTCCGCTCGAAACGGAGCATCCGCCGCCACTGCCGGGCGAGCAACCGGCGGCTCACCGGGTTGGCTGCCGTCTCCGCGTGCCGGCGCCAGATCTCCGCTTCCACGTTGTGAGTGAACAGGATGGCGGGGCAGGGCAGGCGGTCAGGCATGTTCACGAGCGGCACGAGGAAGTCACAGACGACCGCGTCGAACTGTCTGGCGGCCAGCAATTCCTGCACGCGGGCGGCGTAGGGCGCAGAGCGGTACTTGGCAACCGCATACGGCACCGGGTCGGTGATGTACTTGCCCGCATCGAGGTAGAAACGCAGCGTTCCCTTAGGGGGATCGCTGCGCGGCACTGTCTCGAGCCGCGTGCAGACTTCGCGCATGCCGGCGCGGTGCGCGTCGGTGTCCGCAGGGTCCGCAAAGGACAGATAGGTGATGTCGTGGTTCGCCGCAAGGTGGCGCATGAGGTGCCACGTCCGCAACTTGCCCCCCTTGTCGAGCGGCAACAGCAGGCCGGCGTTGAGCCAGAGGATGTTCACGTCTGCAATCTCCAGAGTCCCTTGTCACACTGATGCGCCACGCCGTTTACGGGCAGGGCATCCCGCCTCGCGGCGCTTCTCGTCGGCTCCATCCTCCCGGTATGCGCGCTCCTCGCACCTTTCGACGCGGGCACCACGCGCAGGAAGTCATGCGACGCTTCACGGTGACGCGACACTATGCCGTTGCCTGCAGTGGTGCGTCATGATGTGTATCATCGGCTGCGCCAGCCGGCACGCCGGGCAGCGTTTGAACACCGCCGCCGTCGATGTACGTGCGGTACCAGAGCTCCAGGTTGAGCAGGCTCCAGAGAGCATCGGCGCCGTCGGCTCGTCCGGCCTGGTGGGCGGCGATCAACCCCTCGACGGCGGCCGCGTCGATGATCCCCCGCTGCCGGCTGCGACTGTCGAGCAGGACGTCTCGGGCCACGTCCCCCCACCGGCCTCGCAGCCAGAGCCCGAACGGCACAGGGAAGCCCATCTTCGGACGTGACAGGATTTCGGGGGGCAGCAGCGGTCGCACCGCCTCGCGGAGGATCCACTTCGTGGTGAACCCCCGCAGCTTGAACCGCGAAGGCAGTCCGGCGGCAAACTCCACGAGGTGATGGTCGAGGAATGGCACACGGCTCTCGATCGATGC
>JACCXG010000068.1 GCA_013697225.1 Acidobacteriota bacterium | reverse complement strand
CGGCCACCGGCCCAGCGCCCCGTCTGCCCTCGCCGACGGCGTACGGCTGCAGGCGCAGGTTGCGCCCTGGCGGCGGCGGAACGACGCTGGTGAGCCGGCCGGAGTAGTCCATGCGAAACGGCTCCATCACGCGCGGCCACGGCGACCACCCCGAGCTCTCGTTCAGGCGACGATTCACCCGGTGAAAGTTGATGTTCCACGTGTCCGCGCCGGCGCGGTAGCGCAGCGTCTGCCACGGAATCGCGATCTCGGCGATCCACCCGCGGTCGCCGCGGGTGGTGCGCGCGGTCCAGACGGCGTCGAAGTCCACGTCGGCAAGCCCCCCGTCAACGGTCTGCTGGTCGCGCAGGGCCCCACGCGGGTTCACGCGGAAGACCGTCGCGCTCCGGCCGTCCTGCACGCCGTCGATCGCGATGCCAAAGTAGTCGTCGAAGGTGTCGTCGAAGTCGCGCCGGAGATCCCGCACGCGCAGATCGCCGGCCCCGTGCGAGTCGATGCAGACGACGCCGATGTAGAGGTAGCTGGCGTCGAACAGCACACGGACCTCCGTGGGCTCCGTCGCCGGGTCGCCCTGCCGCGGTTCGGCCTGAACGAAGCGGCCGGCCACCTCCGCCCGCGCCCAGTCCCCCTCGTCCAGTCGGCCGTCGACGACGATGGGCCCGGCGGCGCGGGTGGCGACCAGGTGCAACGGGTTCTCCGGCGGCGGAAACGCAGGCTGCGCGCGTGCGACCGCGGCGGACCATCCCAGCGCCAGCACCACGATGGGGGCGAATGCCTGCCGAGCCGCTCCGGTGCCCACCCGGTTCGTACCGGTCACGTCTGCCTCAAAAGCCGACCTGAAGCATCACCGAGAACGTGCGCGGCGGGCCGATCATCACCTGGTTCGCGTACAGGAACGACGGATCGGCCTGACTCACGTAGAACGGGTCGGCCCACGAGGCGTACACGGCATCGGTGACATTGTCCACACGGGCCGTGACGCGCAGGCGCTTGCGCGTCCAGGCGGCGTACACATCCCCCAGGGCGTAGCTCTTCATCGTGATGACGTTCGCGTTGTTGGCGAACCGATCGCCGACGAAGCGAGCCGAACCGCCGATCTCGATCGGCAGGCGCGCGACGTCCTGATAGCTGGCCCACAGGTTGGCGGTGACCGATGGGACATTGGGCGACCGGTTGCCCGCAAAGCGCTGGAAGTTGGCCGACGATCTGAAGGCCATATCGGTGTAGCCGACGTTGAGGCCGACGCGGGACCGGGTGGAGAGCTGCATCGCGCTCGTCAGTTCCAGGCCCTGCGACGTGATGCCTCCAATGTTCGTCACGCTGTCGAGCGCGAAACGTTCAAGCACGTCGTCGCGCGTGATGTCGAACCAGGCGAGGGTGAGCTGCGTTCGGCCGCGGTTCAGGTCGGCCTTCACGCCCGCTTCCCATTGGGTCGAGTCGGTCAGATCGAAGTTCTGGTTGGCGTTGACGAGGAAAATGTTCGAACTGACCGGGTCCTTCGCACTGCTGAACTGGCCGTAGGCGACGACGCCGGTGTGCAGGTTGACGACCGTGCCGGCCCGCCAGCTCCACCAGGTGTACGACCGCGTGAAGCCGCCGGCCTCGGGCACGCGCGCAGGGCTCAGGTTCTGCCGGTCGAGCTCCAACCCGTCGTAGCGCAGGCCCCCGGTGAGCCGTATGCGACGCGTCAACGCCAGCGAATCCTCGATGAACACCGCCCACGTATTCACGGCCGTGGGGCTGATGCCCCGCAGCTCGACGGGGCCGTACTCGCCCGGCGTGGGGTCGAAGGGATCCACGGCGTCACCGGGCGCGGGGGGCACCTGGCGGCGGAAGCCGCGCGCGCGCTCGAAGTCGAGCGCTGACGCCTCGACGCCCACGACGGCGTCGTGCGCCCGCCCGCCCGGCCGGTGGCTGAGCGTCAGCGTCAGACGATCTCCGTAAAGGCGCTGGTCGTGGTTGATGATGAAGTACCCGTAGTAGCGCTGCACGGTGCCCGGTACCTGGCAGACGTCCACGGTCGTCGCGCAATAGACGAAGCCCTCGGCGTTCTTCCACCGGCGGTCGGCGTCGAACCCGTAGGCCACGTTGCGCAGCGTCAGCGCGCCCGTCAGGTCCCAGGCGACGTCCGCGCGGACGAGCGTCTGCCGCGCTTCGGCGACGCCATCGCTGACGTTGTAGTTGACGAAGCGCATCCGGCCGTCGACCACTTCGCCGGTCGTGGTCCGCAGCACGTCGAGCGGCTCCGCCGCGGCACCCGCGGGCACGAGGGGCGTCCCGAAGTACTTGGCGAGCTCGTCGTTCAAATAGTCGGCGCTGACCTTGACGCGAAGTCGGGACGCCGGCCGCCACAGCACGCTGCCAGTGAGGTTGAGCGAGGAGGAATCCATGGCGGGAACGTAGCCGTCCGAGCCGCTGCGGCTGACGTCCAGCCGGTACCAGGCCGAGTCGCTCATCGGGCCCGTCACGCCGACCGCCGTGTGCGAGGTATTGAAGCGGCCGTACGAGAGGAGTACGTTCCCCTGTGTTGCGGCAGTGGGCTCGGCGGTCTTGGTCACCGCGTTGATGGCGCCCGCCACTGACCCCTGGCCGTTGACGACCGACGAGGGGCCGCGCATCAGTTCGATTCGTTCGAGGTTGAACGTGTTCTGGGGCCGCATCACCATCGGGCTGGGACCCAGCCAGATGCCATCGCGCAGCGTCGCCACCTGCGACGTGGTGAACCCACGCATCGAAAAGGACGACGGCGCGGTCGGATGCTCGCCCGACACCACACCGGCCATCCGTCCGACCGCGTCGCTCACCTTCTGATATCCCCGCGCGTCCATGACCGTGCTGTCGAGGATGTCAACCGACGCAGGAATGTCGATAGGCCGCAGCGGCAGGCGGCTCGCGGTGGACGCCTCCCCTCCGAGGCCGAGGTCCCCGACCGTGCGTCCGACCACGGTGACGTCTTCCTGCACCGTCAGCGCGAAGGGCAGCCGGACGTCGATCGGGTGGCCCGCACCGGGCGTGACCTCGATCCCGGCGCGCACTGTCTGGAAGCCGTCGCGCTCGACCACGAGCGTGTAGCGCCCCGGAGCGACGCGGGAAAACGCGAAGCCCCCATCGGCACCGGCCACCGCCGTGTGCGGGGTGCCTTCGAGCCCGACACGGGCGTCGGGTACCGGCTGGCCGGTTTCCTCCGCGACGACGCGTCCGACGACCTGGGCGGGCGGCTGCGCGAATGCGGGGGCGCCCCACAGGTATAAAGTCGAGATGAACACAATAAAACGCAGCCGGCTGAGGGACATCCATCTTCTCCTGTGCGCCGCGCGCACGGCGGTGCAACCCGGAATCTCAACATGCTGTGACGAGCGCGGTGCGGACTTTCACGCGAGTGGCGAGAGCGGGCTCACAACTGGTCGAGCTGCCCGCATGAGTGGGGTGCCGCGTCGGCGTGATCCGCTTCAGTCGAATGCGTGCCTGAACATCGTGGGGGCACGGCCGTACGTCGCGCGGCGCCAGAGCCATTCGAGGGGACCCTGGGCGTATCGCGCGAGCCACAAGGCGCAGAGGTAGCGCTGAAGTACGAGGATCGCCGCCGCGACGAGGGGCAGGAGGGCGACTGGCGCGCGGCCAGCCAGGCCGAGCCCGTACCCCGAGAAGAGGGCGAGCTGGCCGAGCGTCTGCGTCAGATACACCGAGAGCGCCATTCGTCCGAGCGGAACGAACCACTCGAGCAACCGCCGCGCGCGGAGTGCACGCCAGGCGAGGGCTGCCGCCGCGAGATAGGCCAGCGCGAGTGGTGTCGTGCCCAGCGTGTAGGCGGCGGTCTGCGCGAGCCCGGTCGGCGAGGCGAGGAACGTCGAGCCGGTGGCCGCCTTGATGCTGGCGTACACGTAGCTCGAGGCCAGGCCGATCCCACCGCCCACGACAAGCGTCAAGAGCAGCCACTGACCCGGCATGTCGAGCCGAGGCAGGACGACACTTCCAAGCCAGATCCCGAGGAGGAACAGCGCCAGGACCTTTGCCGGGCGGCCTGACTGCAGATACGTTCCCGGGCGGATTACGGCGTTCGCCGTGTTCCAGGCCAGATAGTCGCCCGCCGTGCCGTGCGCGAACACCTCGAGCAGTCTGATTCAGGCAGGCGGCGTAACTGTTCGCCTCGTTCCTACCGCACGCCGCCGTAGAACGACGGCAGCGGCATATCCCGCATCGTGTGCAGCCCGGGCGCCACATCCAGCACCTTGGGCAAGGAGT
>JACCXG010000007.1 GCA_013697225.1 Acidobacteriota bacterium | reverse complement strand
TTCTGCACCAGCTCCCGCAGGGGCATCGTGGACAGCACCGTCGCGACCGGCACCGACACAGTCTGGCCGTCGAGCCGGTAGTCGACGCTGTCGATCACCCCCTCGTGGTGCCGGAGGCAGACGACGTCGGCGTTCAGGTGGAGGTGGCCGCCGTGCTCCAGGACGGCACGATGGAAGGCGTCCCACATCATGCCGGGCCCGAGTCGCGGGTACTCGAATTCCTCGATCAGCGTCTTGATCTCGCCGTCTCCCGAACCGCCCCGAATCATGTTCCATACGGCGGTGACGAGCGAGAGCCCCTTGATGCGCTGGGCCGCCCATTGCGCCCCGATGCGGTTGCAGGGGATTCCCCAGACCTTCTCGGTGTACGTCTTGAAGAAGATGTTGTACAGCCGGCGGCCGAAGCGATTCGAGACCCAGTCCTCAACGCTCACCTCCGGACGAATCGGCCGGACGTGGATCCAGAGGTAGCTCAGAAGGATCCGCACGGAGTTCACGAGGCCAAGACCCTTGAAGGCGCTGAGCGGCTTCAGCGGGTAGTCGAAGAACCGGCCGTTGTAGAAGATGCGGGAGAGCCGCGGCCGGCGCAGCATGTCGGAACCCAGCATGTCGCGCCAGAGTTTCTGGACGGCGCCGACCTTGGTGAAGAACCTGTGGCCGCCGATGTCGAAGCGGAACCCCTTGTACTCCACCGTGCGCGCAATACCCCCCACCTGGCTGTCCTTCTCCAGGACGAGCGGCGCGCGGCGTCGGCGGGCCATCACGTAGGCTGCAGTCAGCCCGGCAGGGCCTCCACCGATGATGACGTGTGCTGCTTCCGGCGATGTCGGGGCCGAGCGGGAAGTGTCCTCAGGCAAGAGCCGTATTGTACCATCCAGCCATGCTCCTTGTTTCGGAGGCCCGGAGGGACTGGCGGGCCATGGTGCCGGTGGGCGCGCCGATCCTCCTGGCCATCCTGGCGGTGTGCGCGGGGCTGGCGTTGTTCGTGCCCCTCCACCGCGGGCTGCTGCTGCTCGGTATCGCAGCCTGGTTCGGGCTTCCCGGCATCCTCCTGGCCTGGCTGCTGTACGTCCCCGGGTCCGGCCGGATCTTTCACGCCGTATTGATAGGTCCCGTCTGGGGCTACGGGTTCAGCAGCATCGCGCTGCTGGTGCTCTGGGTGGCGGGTCTTCGCGGTCCCGTGCTCCTGGTTGCGCCAGGCATCGCCAGCGTGGTGCTCGCGGCGGTGGGTGCCGGGCTGCGCGGCGCTTTGACGGCGCCGTCGTTTCGCCGGTCCGACCTCGTGGCGGTGTGTCTGCTCGTCGCGCTCGTGCCGGCGATCGTGGGGCGTCCGTTTGCGAGGGTGGGAGAGACGTTGCCGGACGGAGGCAAGGCTTACCGCGCCTACTTCACGGCGGACTTCATCTGGCGCATGGCGGTGGTTGCGGAGCTTGCGAAAGGGGACGTCCCGCCGGCGAACCCTTTCTTTAAGGGAGACCGGCTGAACTACTACTGGCTCGCACACCTCCTGCCTGCTGCGGAGTACCGGGAGCTGCGGGCCCGTGTGTCGCTGGAGCAGATTCTCCTCGCCAATTCGGTTGCACTGGACGTGGCGTTCATCCTGTTCTTTTTCGGATTCGTCCGCCAATGGGTTCAGAGTGCACCCGCCGTCGCGGCCGCATGCACAGGGGCGCTGCTGTTCACCAGCTTCGAGGGGCTCGAACGCATCTGGCACCTCTGGCAGGTCGGCGCTCCGTTCGACCTTCTTCGCACCCTGAACATCGATGCTGTGACGCGGTGGATCTATCGCAGCCTTCCGGTCGACGGCCTGCACCGTCTCCTGTGGTATCAACCACACCATGCGATGGGCTACGCGCTGGGGTTTTCCCCGATGCTGATCATCGCGCAGGCGAGGAAACCCACGGCGGCCCACGTGTATGCACTCTCCGGCGCGGTGCTGGGCCTGTGCCTGATGCTCAGTTCGTTCTCCGCGATCATGCTCACCGTCGTGACCGCCGTCGTCGCCCTGGCGACCATCGTGTCGCGGCGCCGGTGGCGCGATCTGCTGCCGGCAGCGGTGGCCGGTGCGGTGCCGATGGGGGCTGCCGCCGCGGCCGCGTTGTCGCTCGGATACGTCGACAGCTCGAGTGGCGAGATGGTTCGTGTGCTCGTCAATCCAATGGCGGTCACCGAGACGTGGCGTGCCCTCCTCCTCAGCTTCGGCCCGATGCTGATTGTCGGGGTCGCGGGAGCCGCCCTGGCCGTCCGGAACCGCGCCTGGACGCTGGGGTCGATTGCCGCGCTGGTGGTGGTCTCGTTCGCGTTTTACTTCTTCGTGGATCTTCGCGGCCATCAGTACGTGTACGTCGGCTGGCGTGCCGGGCATCTGCTGTTCGTGGCCTTCGCGGTGCTTGGCGCCTATGCCATTCAGGAGTTGATGCAGTCAGGACGAGCGGTTCGCATCGCCACCGTGCTGACACTTGGGCTGCTTGCCGCGATGGCGGCGCCGACGTTCATCATCGACCTCTACAACACGCAGGACATCGACAACCGGATGCAGGCGCCCGGCTTCCGCTGGACGCTGGTCCTCGAGCCGGATGAAGTCGAGGCGCTCGAGTGGCTCCGCAACAGGACGCTGCCCTCGGCCATCGTGCAGATCGAGCCGTTCACCCGCGACGCCGAGACATGGGCCTACCTTCCTGCGTTCGCGGAACGCGGTATGGCGGCCGGACTCCCCATTTCCATGATTCCGCTGGAGAAATACGAGGCCCAGAGCGAGAAGGTGCGGGCGGTCTACAGAGAGCACGATGCGGATACCGCCTACTCGCTCGCGGCTGCCCTCGGGATCGAGTATCTGATGATTGGCGGGCCCGAACGGGATGCGCATCCCCATTTCGAGGAGGTCGTCAGCGAGCGCCCGGACCTGTTCCATCCTGTGTTCCAGAAGGGACGCGTCTCCATCTACTACGTTGCCCGCAGCTGAGGCGTGCATCGCATGCGGCCTCCCGCCCGGACGCGGTACCATGGGGGTTCCATGTCTCACGCCATGACCCGTTCACTATTCGGCGCTCGCACATGCCTGCTGCTCCCCGTGCTGCTGATCCTCGGCATCCTCGGCGCCACGGCATGCACGAGGTCGCCGGGAGCCGTGGGTCCCGCGAGCGAGCTGCGGTCGTTCACAGGCGCTCCCGCGCGTGTAGTGTGGGTGCAGGGTGACGGCACCGACCCGTATGCAGCAGGGAACAACCTTGTGCTCATGGGGCTCGATAGTGAGGACGGGAAAGGGGAACGCGCAATCCTCAGCGAGCGCAGCAGCTACGTGAAGCCGCTCCTGACCCCTCGCGGGAATCGCATCATCTTCTCCACGTCCCCTCGCGGCGACGGACCCGAGATCTTCATCGTCAACTGGGACGGGTCCGGTCTGCGCCGCGTCGCACCGGGGTTCGCACTGACGGTGTGGGAACATCCGACTGACGGCAGCGAATGGCTGTACGTCGGCACGGATGGCAAGGAATACGACTTCGCAACGGTCTCGAGGTTCCCGATCGACGATCCATCGAAGAGCGAGCTCGTGTGGAACCAGACACTGGTGAGCGCCGATACGTTCCAGGTGTCGGCGGACGGCCGCCACGCCGGCGGACTCTTCCCCTGGCCGAACGCCGGCATCGCCGAGTTGCCCAATCGCTCCCTGCAGAAGGTAGGCGAGGGCTGCTGGACCGCGTTGACGACGACGCGGGGTCCGCTGTTCTGGTATTTCGACGGCGCACACCGGAACCTGCTGATGTTCCATGCCGCAACCGAGGCGCGCTGGACGGTGCCCCTCAATGGAGCGCCCGGCTTCGACAACCCCGAGGTCTACCACCCGCGCTGGACGAACCACCCCCGGTTCCTTGCCATGTCGGGACCTTACAACCGCGGCGGTGCCAACCAGGTGCGCAGCGGAGGGGCGCAGGCGGAGGTCTGGCTGGGGCGGTTCAGTGAGGACTACACGGCAGTCGAGGCATGGCTGCAGGTCACGAAGAACGAGGGAGGGGACTCGTATCCCGACGTCTGGATCGACCGCGCCCGCAGTGAGGTGGCGGCGGGAACCCGGGGGAGGATTGGACCGGCGGCGCCCGAGCCTGCACGGCCGGCGGATCCTTCGACCGGATCGGGCCCGGCGCCACGCGCGGACGCCCCGCGCCGGGTGGTTCTGGAAGCACGCCTGACGCACGCAGGCCCGATTCCCACGCCACAATCCATTCTGCCTTACCGTCACGCCCTGGTCGTCAGCGAGTATGACGTCGTGAAAGTGGCGGAAGGAAGCTACGAGCAGGGGAAGATCAGGGTGGCGCACTGGGCCATCCGCGACGGCCGCGTGCTGGCGGCTGAAGGACGCGCGGTAGGCTCCACCTCGCGGCTGACCGTGGAGCGCTACGATGCGCATCCCGAACTGGAAGGAGAACGGCTCATTACCGATCTGGGGTCGTCCGATCTGGCGCTCTACTACGATGTCGCCCGGTAACGATGCTTCCGCTGGGGCGCCGACACGGACCGCCGGCTCCCGGAACCTGTTCGTGAAGTTCGTCATCCAAGGCATGCCTGGCGAATGAGCCGTATCGCCGTGGTGACCTCGAGCCCTCCTCTGGCGGAAGGGGGGCACATGGTGATCGCGCGTTCGCTCGTCCAGGCGCTCCGCGAAGCCGGCCACGAAGCCGACATCGTCCTCACACCGCAGAACCGGTTTGGCCGCCAGGGCGCAGCCTACCTCTCGACCTGGCTGACCGACCTCGGCGTCGGGGAGGGAGGAACGATCGATCAGGTCATCACGCTTCGATATCCAAGCTACGCGGTACGGCACGAGCGCCACGTGTGCTGGCTGAACCACACCATGCGCGAGTACTACGACCTGTGGGAGCGGTTCAGCAGGCCCCTGAGCCCGCAGGGGCGCTTCAAGGAACGCGTGCGTCGCCGGATGCTGCATGCGGCGGATCGGTATCTACTGACGCGGAACGTCGATCGGCTTTTCACGATTTCCGCTACCGTGAGGGAGCGTCTGGCGATGTGGCCCTCGCTCAGGGCCGGCGTGTTGTATCCCCCCGCACCGCAGCGGCCATACCGCTGCGAAGGGTACGGCAACTTCATCTTCATGGTTTCGCGGCTGACCCCCCTCAAGCGGGCGGACCTTCTCCTGCAGGCGCTTGCATCCCCCGAGGGAAAGGGAATCGCGGCGGTCATCGCCGGCGACGGCGGGGAACGGGCGCGACTGTCGCGCCTGGTGCACGAATACGGACTCGGCGATCGTGTCACGCTGGCAGGCGGCATCTCGGATGAGGAGCTGCTGCGCTACCTGGCGCAGTGCCGCGCCGTCTGCTTCCCGCCGATGAAGGAGGATTATGGGTTCGTGACCGTGGAAGCCTTCGCCGCGCGGAAGGCGGTGGTGACGTGCGTCGACAGCGGCGGGCCCGCCGAGCTCGTGGAGGACGGCGTGCACGGGTTCGTTTGTGAGCCCACCGCGACGGGGCTCGCCGCCCGGCTTCGGGCACTGATGGACGATCCGGGCCTGGCCGAACGGCTGGGCGCCCAGGCGCACACCCGAGGCGCAGCCCTCACGTGGCCCGACACCGTTCGCCAACTGACCATCCCCTAGACAATATGGAAGCGTGATCCCTGACACAATTCCCGGGCGGGGCATCCCGGCTAGCTGCGTTGCTCCTCCCTCAGATATTCCCGATATCCTCGATCGTCGCGCCTTGCCATCCGGGCGCCGCGCTCCGGGACTTGTGCAAGATTTCACGCTTCCAGGGGACTAGTCCCCGCTGCCGATGGCGGCCCGTGCGCCCGCGCCGCCCAGCGGAACCAGCGCCTTCAGCGCCGCTTCCATCGACTCGCGCGCAATCCCGCTGATGAGCGGACCGGTGATGGTACGCAGGCCGAACGGCACTCCGCGACTGAGGCTCACCGACTCGCATTCCGCGATCACGCCGCCAGCCACCTCCTCGTACCGCCAGTAGGAGTTGAGGCGCCAGAGAAAGCCGCGGTCGGTGCCTTCCGGCCGGGCGCGTTCCTGCGGGGTGTCCGGAGACTCCAGTTCGAGCAGCCGCGTCATGACACTGGCACTCTCCGACCGCCGAGGGGTCCGCCGGGTGAACGTCACGTCGTGCACCGTGTCGTACACAACCGTGACGATCCGCGTCCGGCGCAGCCGCAGGGCAACCTGCATCGACTCGGGACCGCGTGAGATCACCGAAGACCTGATCACGTCTTCCTGCGGTGGAGGCGCCTGCTTCAGTC
>JACCXG010000654.1 GCA_013697225.1 Acidobacteriota bacterium | reverse complement strand
CGGGAGCGCCCTGCACTGGTGACCACTATCTCCGGCCCCTCGGCGACTGCTGACATCGAGATGACACGCATCCGCGGTGTCCACGGCCCGCGGAGATGCGACGTGATCCTTGTCGGTCCCTGATCGCCGACGCGGATCAGCGCCCCTTGAGGTATTCGAGAACGGCGAGTCTGGACTCAGGGTCCAGGGTCGTGCCGTACAAGTGGCCCGCGTTGCTGTTGCCTCGCTCGTGCGTCGAGAAGCGGACCCCCTCGCGCTCGGCGTCAGGGCCGCTCGAGACGAACCCGACGTTCTGCCAGTCGTAGACGTCGTAGGCGCGGTAGAACTCCGCCGGGCGCTCGTCCGGAAAGAGGAGCGCACGAAGGGTTGGAACGGACCCGTTGTGCAGGTACGGAGCCCTCAGCCAGATGCCGTCGAGCGGCATGTTGGCGTACCCCTCCGTCTTGCGGAAATGCGAGAAGCGCCAGGGCTTGCCCTCGCCGATTGTGTTCATCGCCCGTGCGAGCTCGGGCGTGAACGACACGACGCGCTCGGGGTCGGTCGCTACCTCCGCCAGCGGGGTGACCTGGCCGATGTGCTCCGCGCCGAAGTCGTGGCAGCTCGCGCACTCACGACCGTAAATCTGTGCTCCGCGGCCGCGAGCGCCGCATCGATTCTTTCCCTCGGGTAAGCCGGTGGAGCCATGTCGAGAATCCACTCCTCGATGCGCGCCATCGAGGCGAGGTCCAGCGTGTCCGGTGTGGCGCCCGCGCCGATCGCCGCACTCTTGTTCCGCTCCTCGACCGAATCGTTGTTGCCGTCCCAGTGCAGCCACAGCCCTTCGCGGGCACGCTGATTCCAGAGTGACGGCAGATCCACGGTGCCCACGGTGAGGTCCTTCTCGATGCCCAGCCGGAGCAGGACCTTGTAGGGATTGAAGGTATCGACACGGCCGGGCCCCTGCGGCGGCCGCACGTCGAACCAGGCGTTCTCCTTCGCCCGATCGAGGATGCCGTCCCGTGCACGGGGGATCGCGAAGAACCGGTAGATGAACCGCTCGAAGAAGCCGAAGTCGGGGTGCTCCTTCTGTATCGCGGCGATCAGGGTGGACGAGGTGAAGCGGGGATCGGACGCGCAGGCGGTGAGGAACCGGGCATATCCCTGCAGATCCATCCCATTCGCGGGCATTCCCAGCACGATCTGTCGCGGCTCGCCCGCCGCGTGGCGGATGGTCCCCGTATGGCAGGTCGCGCAGTTGAGGCCCACGAGTCCCACACGTCCGGGCGTGTACGACGTGCCGATGGGCCGGCCGTGCGGGGCCCCGTCACTCAGGAAGCCGAGTCGCTCGTACCCTCGACCCGGACGCTCCGGCAGCTTGTCTTCGCAGACCTCCGGCAGCACCCGCCAGATCCAGTATGGCAGCCCGACGCGCCCCTCCGTCCCGATCGAGCCGTACTTGAAATGGTCCGCGATGTCAGGGAAGGACGCGCCATCACCCCGTGGGTCGGGAGCAAGCCCGCCGGCGGACGTCAGCCCGCCAGCCACCAGGGCAAACCACAGGATTCCAGTGCGTGCGAGGGTCACGACAACCTCCGCCTCATTCCGTTTCCGCCGGCCCCTGAATCTTCTTCCAGGGGGCAAACGCGTTCTCGACACCCTCGAGTGACGGCGCCAGGTGCGGGTAGTGCCGGCGCAGCACGTGAAGCATGGTGTTCTTCCGAAGGTAGTCGAGGCCGAACTCCGTGTAGATGCCGGCGCGATAGTCGTCGGTGAAGAACCTGTCGCTCTTCAGCCGCCGCGACGCCATCAGCACGAATACGCGAAAGGCGGTATCGCTGAAGCCGAAGCCCGGCGGGAGCGGCTCGGCGTAGAGACCGGTCATCAGGTCGACCTTCTCGATGTCGCCGTTGTAGACCTCTCTGATCTTCCTCCGCAGCTCGGGGTGCTCGGTCAGCTCGTCGAACGACTTCACCGCCGGTTTGTGCATCAGGCGGCGGAAGGCGTTGTAGCGGGGGACCCCCCGTTCCCGGTCCCGCAGCACGTCCACCGCTGCCAGATCCAGGTGTTCCCCGTCGTCGCGCGTGAGGTTCTGGAGGTGGCGCGGGTAGTTCTGCAGCGTGACGGCCCCCGGGTGGCTCGTGCCGAAGGAGTAGAACAGATCCGGCATGGTGAGCCGCTCCGAGATGTCGGGGGTGCGGCGCCCGGCGATCTCGTTCAGCTCGAGCTTCTCCAGGAAGCGTCCCGTTACGACGGAATGAAACGAGTACTCGTCCGGCATGAGGGGGTGCATGCGGTACACGGACACGAACTCCTCTGTCAGCGAGTACGGGGCCGTATGGTGGTCCGCCTTGGATCCAACGATCCCGCCAAGGAGTTCCTTGTCGTCGAGGAAAGCCAGTACGTCCTGCAGGTCCTCGCCGGCAAGGCCGGACCAGTTGACCCGCATCGCGCGTTTGATGACCGGGTGAGGGAGGATGGCGGGCGTCCACTCGACCGTGTGGATCTTCGCCATCAGGGCGGAGTTAATCAGCTTGGCCTTGCGGTACAGATCCTCGTCGGTCCAGTTCTGGTGCTGGTGCGCCAGGAGATCGCACACGTAGTTGTGCTCCAGGGTGAACAGCGTGTGGAGCATGGCCAGGCCGATCCACCAGTTGTCGGTGAACCCGCTGAAGTGCAGCCCCGTTTCCGGGTCCACCGGGAGCAGACCGGTCGGCTCGATCCGGAGCTTGCCCCCGATGCCGGTCCGGAGCGCGGAGGCCATTCTGGCGTCGGAGCCATAGATCTGGGAGGCGTCCCACCAGTGGCTGTTCATGTTGGCGTACGCCGGCGGGCGGGTCGAACCGGCGGGGGCAGGTTCGGGCACGGACTTCGGCACGCGGATGTGTGCCGCGCCCCAGTCGTCCCCGGCGCCGGTCGGGATCTCGAAAGCGTCGGTGGCCGAGCGCTTGTGCACGAACCAGTCGTGCACCATGAACTGAATCCATGAGGCGGCAAGCAGGTTGAGAATGGTTGCCGGCTGGAACTCGTGACGCGTCATCAGTTCGCGGCTGACCACGCGCGGGTTGGGAACCATGATGTTGGCCGTATCAGGGAAGGTGTGCTCCAGCGGCACGTTACGTCCGAACCGGCAGCCGGCTGCTCCCATCCGTGGCGAGCGCAGGTCGTTATTGCTGCCGTCTGGGGACCTCCCCTCACGGATGGCCGGGTCGAGATCCGCGGGAATCGGGCGGGTCTCGAACGGCGGCTCCTCCGTATCGTGCAGGTTCTTTGCGCGGAGCTCGTTCCGCACCTCGATGAGCCGCCCCATCGCCAGCAGGCTGGGCAGCTCGTACCACTGACGATCGCGGATGAGCCCGCCGATCCGCCGGCTCATCGCGTCAGGAGGGGCACCGGCGATATCGCGGGCTGCGCCGGCAGACGGTGGGTCCTCCGCCGGGAACGGCTGCGGCGTGAACACGCTCATGATCTCGGCGAGCATTGCCTCACGCGAGGGATACCGCGTCTCGTCGTAGCACCCGAGCGGGTGCTCGATCGCATTGGCGAGGCACTTGTTGCAGTAGGTGCAGGGCCGGTCCGCGCGGTCCTGCCCGCGGCGGAAGGTCTCCACGAGGTCGTTGTTCGCGATGAGCGGACGCGCGATCGACACGACGTCGCAGTCCCCGCGGGAGATGGCCGCCTCGATCACGGAGGCTGTCTGGAAACCGCCGGTGCAGATGACGGGCACGTTCACGGCGGCCTTCACGCGGCGTGCATCGCCCAGGTTCAGCCCTTCAATCCTGTCGGCCGGCGGTGCGGAGTCGTTCCACTGGCGCCGTGCGAGCGCCGGGAAATTCCGGAAGAGCATGTAATTGCGGAACGCCTGATCGCCGCCGGAAATCATCGTGTCGTACGTGGCGGCAATGTCTTCTACGGGGAGATCCGTGCCGGCCGGGTTTCGAGGGTGCGGGAAGAAGCTCCCGGTGGAGACGTGAAAGGCATCCACCCCCGCCTCCTCGAGCCACTTGCAGACCTGCACGGACTCTTCGGCGGTGTTGCCGGAGGGACCGATGCCGAAGAAAGCAACAGCGTCGTTGAGCTCCTGGACGCTGATCTTCATCTGCAGGTGGAAGTCGTTTCCCACGCGCTGCCGGATCGCGCGGACCACCTCGATCACGAAACGGGCACGATTCTCGAGCGGGCCGCCGTACTCGTCCTTCCGGTCGTTGATCGCGGAGCTGAGGAACTGGGTGATCAGGTAGCCGTTGGCCCCGTGCAGCTCGACGCCGTCGAGGCCCGCCTCCCTTGCGCGCCGGGCCCCTTCCGCAAACGCCTGCACCGTTTCCTGAATCTGCGCCACCGTCATGCGCTCGCACTTGAAGCCGTGCGTCGGGTCCGCCTTGTCCGTCGAGCTCAGGCCGATGGGGTATTCGATTCCGCTCAGGTCCCGCTGGCGGCCGCCATGGCTGAGCTGCAGGATGTACTTGCAGTCGTGCTGGTGCACCGCCTCCCCGAGCGCACGCCAGAACGGGATGTGCCGGTCGTCGTCGATTGTGGCGTAGTTCGGCACGATGCGGCCGCGCAGATGCACGGGGACGAAGGAGGAGACGATGGCGCCGACGCCGCCGCGCGCGAACTTCACTTCCCAGTTGATGCGGGTCTGTGTTCCGGATCCGTCGTAGTTGTCGAACCGGCCGGAGACGTTGGAGCGGACGATCCGGTTCTTGATCGTGAGGTTCCGGAATGTGAGGGGCTGAAAGATCGTATCGAAGGGCATGTGCCGCACCTTCCGCGCCTTCGAGCGCAGGGAGAGGACGCGCGGCGCCGCATGGCGGCGGGCGCATGAGGTAAAACGAGCCGCTCGTGAGTCGGGGCATTCTAGTTGACCTGCACCTCGTACGCCTGAGCTTTTTTCGTCTCCGAAGGCAGGCAGAAAGACCAGCTCGTCCTTAGACGCTCGGTCGTCAGCGCTTCACCAGTGTCTCCCCGGCGCAGCGAAGATCCGGGCTTGCGTTCGGCTGGGTGGTGGGCTAGTCTCGCGGGTCTCACCACATCAGTTCTGTCCCTGCGCAGGAGGGCTCATGCCCGCGTTCAAGCTTCTCGATCAGCTCAATACCGCGCTCCTCGATATCAACACGCCGGGCGGCTCCGGGCTCGGCCGCTACCTTCCCGATCGCGTGGTCAGGCTCCTGGCGCTGCGGCCGATGGCCTCGGCACTGCAGACGCGGCTATCCGACGCCAGGACCGCCCCGGTCTCGATGGAATTCTCGTCGGGGGACGCGCTCGAGTTCGGCGGCCCGGGGGATCTCGCACTCCAGGCGGGCGCCAGTATTGATGTCGGCGTGCACCAGGCTGACGAGCTGCTGTTTCCCGCGGACGATCTGCGTGATGCGATCAGCGTCCCCGGTGGCACGGCATACGTTTCGATAGCCATGACGCCGCAGGTTGCCGCAAGGCTGGATGGTGAGCGCGGCCCGCTGGCGTTTGGTTTCTCCGCGGGAGGTTCCGTCCGGTTCCGCTTCTACCAGCCTTTCGATGTTGCTGGCGCGGATCCCACGCTGGCCGAGGCGCTGGCGGGCACACTCGAGGGTGCCGTGCTCCCGGGGAGCCTCGACGACCTCGCAACCATGCCGGTCGGGTCGTATGCGTCGGTGGAGGGAAACGGCGCGCTCCGGCTGAGTGGCGGGATGGAACTGGCCAGCATGACCAACCCGCTCGCCACGCCAGGGCTGCCGGTGATCGGCTCCGCCAGCGTCACCGCCGGCGCCTCGGTGAAGGTCGGCGCCGAGTGGGAGGCAAGGAGCGCCTTCGAGATCCGTGTGGCGAAGGTTGCCGGGGATCGGGTGCGGCTCTCGTATTACCGCAGCGCCGGCTCGGAGATCTCGATCGACGCCACGGCCTCGGTGGGTGTGACCGCGACAATCGGGAAGAGTGATGCCATAAGAAAATTCGTTAGCGCGGTAAGTGCCGATCCGGAAGTGGACCTCGAAGCGCTCATCAACGCGGGGCTGGACGATCGGCAGATCGAGGCGCTGCAGAAGGCGGTCGCCGCCAGCATCGATCGGTCCGTGAGGATGGCGGTAGGGATGCAGTTCTCCTCCGTGCGCCACGGGGAGGCCCTCTTCAGCTTCGACATCGATCTCCGCGCGCTTGCGGCGGAGGAGCGCACCGCGGTCGAAGCGGCGCTGCGCGGTCGGCTGACAGCGATCACCGAGGCGGCGGCCCGGGAGGAAGGGGCCATCCGCGTCGTTCATACCGGGATCCTGAGCCGGCGCGATCGTCGCGTGGCCTGGCGGATCAACCTGTTCGGGATCCTGAACGTCCGCAGCGTCGCGGAGCTGCTCCGCAAGGGGACGCTCTCGTACGATCCCGAGACCGGCACGCTCAACGCGGCCGACGAGATCTCGTCCCAGAAGATCCTGGTCCGCACGAGGCCGTTCGAGGCGGATGGCGCCAAGGTCCGGAAACTGGTGTTCGAGTCCATGATCATCACTGCGGCGTACCGGGCGTCGCGACTCGCCGCCACGCTGACGCTCGGGTGCTCGGCGACGTACTTCGAGGGACGCCAGCGGACCACTTCCCGGGATGTGCGCGACGACTACTCGGCGATCGTCGCGCTTGGTCTCGCGGACGAGGCGGAAAGCCGCCGCCGCATCGGCGTCGAAACGGATTTCGGGCCGTCGACGTTCCTCCTCGAGTGCACTTTCGATCAGCATGCGACCGATGCGCTGTTCCTCGGGCCGGACGGCGCGCTCTCCCGCGACTACTACGAGCGCGTCGGGCGCGACGCACTGCTGGCGCTGATTCCCCCGGGCGATGCTGAGCGGGCGCACCGCCGCGCGGCAGTCGAGGGGGATGCCTCGTGGGCGGGGCTGAAGGCTGCGGGGCCCGCCGCCTCACGCCCGGAGCTCGAGCGGCGGCTTGGCACGGTCCGCGCCGCACACATTGTCAGTGACTACCTTCTCATCAGCTGGTGGGCCGATGCGATGCACGGTGCGGCCAAGGCGCTGCTCTCGATGCGCCAGTTCCTCGGCGGGCGGACGGCCGCTGCGCTTGCAGGCGATCCGCAGTTCGCCGCCAGGCGCGAACGGCTCGAGAAGGAGCTCGCGGGCGCAGTGAAGGAGAGCAGGGCGCAGTTTGGCGATCCCTGGGGCATCCTTGCGCTGGATGCTGCGGCAAAGGGTAAAGCCACGGTGCTGGCGACCATCGTCTCCCC
>JACCXG010000652.1 GCA_013697225.1 Acidobacteriota bacterium | reverse complement strand
TCGTGGCCCTCATATATGGGGGAATCAGCTACACGAACCGCGAGAAGGTGATTGACATCGGACCGATCGAGGCGAGCACCGAGACCCGCGAGACCATCCCGCTCCCGCCGATCCTTGGCGCGCTGGCCCTCATCGGAGGCGTTGCGCTCATGATTGCCGGGTCGAAGCGCCGGTAATCCGCGACGGGCGAGCAGGAAGCTCCGGGGCGGAGTTGTTCCCGGAACGACCGGGAGACGGCGTTACTATTGGGGCGTGTTCTCCCCGGGGCAGGTCCTCGACGGCCGCTACGAGATTCTCTCCCCGCTGGCCGAAGGCGGGATGGGAGCGGTCTACCGGGCGCGTCGCATTCTGCTCGGCGACGAGGTGGCCATCAAGGTCATCCTGGCCGAGTCCAGGGGCCCCGGGCCTCTCGAGCGCTTCGTCCGCGAGAGCCGCGCGTGTGCGCAGCTGCGCCATCCGAACATCGTTTCCATCTTCGACTACAACGCCGACGATCCGGAGCGCCCCTTCCTCGTCATGGAGCTGCTCAGCGGCCCGAGCCTGAAAGAGGAGCTCGCGGAGCGCGGTCACCTGGACGTCGACGAGCTGTGCCGGATCATCCCGCCAATCTGCTCCGCGCTCTCCCTCGCGCACAGCCGGGGCATCGTGCACCGTGACCTGAAACCCGCCAACATCGTGGCGCACGAGTTTGCCGCAGGGGAGCGCCTGTACAAGGTCGTGGACTTCGGCGTGGCGAACGTCCGCCATGCGGCGGAAGAAACACGCCTGACCGGCTTCCATCAGTTCATCGGCACGGTTGCCTACGCCTCTCCCGAGCAGTTGACCGGCGGGGAAGTCGATGCGCGGTCGGATGTCTACAGCCTCGGGGCTGTCGTCTTCGAGCTGCTCACGGGGCGGCTGCCCTTCGAGGGACCCGACGCGATGGAGATCGTGTCCGGGCATCTGTCCCGCGCGGTGCCGCTGCCGGGCAGCCTGCGCACGGGGCTCCCGCCATGGGTGGACGTGGCGGTCGGCCGCGCGCTGGCGAAGCGCCGCGAGGACCGGTGGCCCGACATGGGGGCGTTCGCGCAGGCGCTGGGCGGCGGCAGCAGCAGCACCACCACCTCCGGTCCGGCGCGGGGCCTCGCGGGCGGGCTGCTCGGGACGTACGAGATCGGTGAGCCGTTAGGGCCGGGGCGGCTTGGCAGCACGGTCTACCGCGGCGTGCACCGCGCGCTCGGCCACCCCGTCGCAATCCGGACCCTGCGCGGCAGCACCGCGCGCGACGAGGCGGTGCGCGCGCGGTTCCTTCAGGAAGCCCGCACGCTGCAGGTGGCGCACCCCTCCATCATCCAGGTCCGCGACTACGGGCAGGAGGGGGATCTCGTCTATCTCGTCACCGACTTCATCGAGGGCAGGAGCCTGCGCCAGGTCCTCGTCGAGTCAGGGGCGCTGCCCTGGGATCGGCTCTCGACCCTGTCCGATCAGCTGCTCGAAGCCGCGCACGTGCTCCACCGCCGCAAAGGGCTTCTCTGCGGGCTGTCTCCTGACATCATCCGCCTCACGCAGGACGAAGAGGGAGAGCGGCTCATGATCTCCAGCGCAGGAATCTGGCAGGCCCAGGACCTGCTCGGCACGCTGCAGGAGCAGACGCTGCGGGGTCTCGGGCTGGCGGATGCGGAGCTGCGATACGTGGCGCCGGAGCTTCTCACCGGGCGCGCGGCCGACGTCAGGTCGGATGTGTTCACGCTCGGGGTGCTGATCTACGAGATGGCCACGGCCACGCTGCCGTACGACGGCGTGACGTTCCCCGACCTGCTGGGGAAGATGCTGGCCGGCACGGTCGCGGATCCGCGCGCCTGTCAGCCGGCGTTGCCGGAGCCGGCGGCCGCGGCAATTCTGCGTGCCGTCCGTTCCGCGCCGGATGCGCGCTTCGCGACGGCTCGCGAGTTCGCCTCCGCCTTCAGGGCCGTCCCCTCGGCGCGCTGACCGGATCAGGCTTGCGGACGGGAGCCATTCGCGTGCACCGCCGCACCAAGCAGGCCTGACGCCGGGTTCAGGATCACCTGCACAGGGATGCGCGCTACGAGCTTGTCCATCGGGGCCTTCGCGAGGAATGCCTCCATGAAGGGCCCCGCGCGCAGCGCCGGCAGGATTCTTGGCGCAATCCCGCCGCCGACGTAGACCCCCGCCGTGGCAACCGTGCGGAGCGCGAGGTTGCCCGCTTCGGCGCCGTAGGCCGAGACGAACATGTCTACCGTCTCCACGCACTTCGTGCAGGTTCCCGCGGCGGCAGCCGCGGTGATGAGCGGGGGCAACTCGGCCGGATCCTCCACGGGCCCCACGGCTACGCACGTCCGTGCGGGCGCCGCACCCGCGCCCGTGGCTCCGGGCGCGTCGC
>JACCXG010000651.1 GCA_013697225.1 Acidobacteriota bacterium | reverse complement strand
CCCCATGGGCCAAGTGCGCGCCGGCCGAACCCGCCACAGAACCCCTTTACGCCGGCAAACCCGATCCCGTGAATCTCGGTGGTATCGCCGTCCAGCGGTACGACGCCGGCGTCCATCATGATCTTGCCCACCTCGTCCTGCTGCTTCGACTCGTAGTCGTGGTTCCCCAGCACGGCCACCGCGGGTATCTTCAAGGCGCTGGTGACCTCCCGCGCCAGCGCGCGCGCTTCTTCCGGGAGACCGTAGTCCGTCAGATCCCCGCAGAGCACCAGCACATCCGCCGAGTCGGTTATCTGGGCAAACAGCGGCTGCAGCATGCCCGCCGCGGCTGTTCGGCTGTAGTGCAGATCGGCAAGTGCGGCGACCCGCACGGTGTCCTTCGCTCCAGACATACTCCTCCCAATGGAGGGGTGTGAGCAAGATGGGTGCCGGTGGGGTGCCGCGAGCACCCTCTATGGATGGGCTCTGCAGCCGGTCCATACGCCACGAAAGGCGCACCTCCCCAGAGACACCGCAATGCGGCAAAGCCCGGCACGACCGGCTCTCGTGAGCGTCTATGATGGTGAACACCCTATGCACCACGCCCGCACCCGTGCCTCCCTTCTGCCGCTCGTGTTGATGGCTGCGCTGCTGCCGGCCTGTGGAGGGGGGTCCACGAGGGAGCCCGACCCGCGGGTGCTTCGCGAGGGTCCCGAGGCTGGCGTTCCTGAAGACCCCTACGCTGCCCCCGAGCGTCCGCGCATCGTGGCCTTTGGCGACAGCCTGACGGCCGGCCTCGGGCTGCTGGAGCAGCAGGCCTACCCGGCCGTGCTCCAGCGCAAGATTGACGCGGCGGGATACGAGTTCGAAGTCGTCAATGCCGGCCTGTCGGGGGATACGTCCGCCGGGGGCGTCCGACGCCTCGACTGGGCACTTGAAGGGGACGTGCGGGTGCTTATCGTGGCCTTTGGGGGCAACGACGGCTTGCGCGGGCTGCCCGTCGCCCAGATGAAAGAGAACCTCTCCACGATCATTGCCAGGACCCGCGAGCGTGGAATCGTCGTGATTCTGGCAGGGATGGAGGCTCCTCCCAATTTCGGGCAGGAATACGCGACGGCCTTCCGGCAGGGCTTCCGGGAGGTCGCCCAGAAGGAACGCGTGCTCTTCATCCCGTTTCTCCTGAACGAGGTGGCGGGCAGGGGAGAGCTGAACCAGGGGGACGGGATCCATCCCAACGCGCGCGGTGCCGAGGTCATGGCCGGGACGGTCTGGACCGTGCTCGAGCCGCTGCTGGACCAGATGACGGGCACTTCATGATTGAACTTCGCGGCGTCTCCAAGACAGTGCCGAGCGGCACCGGTTTTCTCACCATCCTTCATCCCCTGGACCTCACAATCGACGGGGGCCGCGTCATGGCGGTCACCGGGCCATCCGGGAGCGGCAAGTCCACGCTGCTCGGCCTGCTCGCCGGTCTCGACGCGCCATCGACCGGCTCCGTGTTCATCGACGGGGTTGATATCACCGGGCTCGGGGAGGACGCGCTGGCGCGGCTCCGCGGAACCCGCATCGGTTTCGTGTTTCAGTCCTTTCACCTCCTGCCGTCGCTGACGGCGCTCGAGAACGTCCTGGTTCCGATGGAGATAGCCGGCGCCGCGAAGCCGCTGGCCCGGGCGAAGGCCCTCCTCGGGGAAGTGGGCCTCGACGAGCGGGGCCACCACTACCCCTCTCAACTCTCCGGAGGGGAACAGCAGCGCGTGGCCATCGCCCGAGCGCTCGCCAACGATCCACCCATCCTGCTGGCGGACGAACCAACCGGAAATCTCGACAGCACGACGGGGCGGCAGGTCATCGACCTGCTCCTCGAGGTTAATCGCACCCGCCGTACGACGCTGGTGCTGGTGACACACGATCCTGAGCTGGCAGCGGTGGCCGACGTGTCGATTGCCTTGCGCGACGGACGGGTCGTGAACCGCACGGCACGGGAAGCGGAAGCGGCGTCATGACCTTCGTCCTGCGGATGATGATGCGGGAGCTGCGCTCCTCCTGGCGCCGGCTGCTGTTCTTCTTCGTTTGTGTCGCTGTCGGCGTTGGCGCCATCGTCGCGATCCGATCGGTGATCCAGAGCGTCAGGGGGGCGCTGATGACCGAAGCGCGGTCCATCATCGCGGCCGACGTGCTGATCTCGACCAACCGGGCATGGACCGACGAGGTACGCCCTGCCCTCGACGCCCGCCTGGGAGGGGACGAAGTGCTGGAGCGCGTGGAGGCTGTCGAAACCGCCACCATGGTGCGGCCCGAGCAGGGGGAAGCCACTGCGCGGATGGTGGAACTGCGGGGGGTGCAGCCCGGCTTTCCGCTGTATGGTCAACTCCTGCTCGAAGGCGGGGTGCCGTTCACTCATGAGCTGCTGCGCAACCGTGGTGCGCTCGTCCGGCCTGAGCTCCTCACGCAGCTGGGCATCTCGGTCGGGGACCGGATTGTCATCGGCGGAGAGGCGTTCACCGTTCGCGGCGCAATTGCGCAGGAGCCGGGACGCCGGGCAGGGGCGTTCAGCTTCGGCCCCCGGGTGCTCGTGGATCATGACGACCTCCGGGAGACCGGCCTGCTCACGTTTGGCAGCCGCGCAAGCTATCAGCTCCTGCTCCGGGTCCGCGACGACGAGGTGGAGAGGCTGACGCGGGAGATCCGCCGCGATTTCCGCGACAGGTTCGTGCAGGCCCGCTCCTATCGATCAACGGAAGACGACCTCGGTGACGATCTGCGCCGGGCGGAGAATTACCTCAGCCTCGTCGGCTTCATCATGGTCGTGCTCGGCGGCATAGGGGTCTGGAGCGTAACGCGCGTATTCGTCAAGCAGAAGATCCGAAGCGTCGCGATTCTGAAGTGCGTCGGCGCGAGCGCCGGCCAGGTCCTCGCCACCTATGTGTCGCAGGTGCTGCTGCTGGGGCTGGGCGGCAGTCTGCTGGGCGTGGCCATTGCCGCCGTGGCGATTGCGGCAATCCCGGAGGCTGCAAGCGCCGCCTTCAATGATGTGACCTACGGGCTCACCTGGTCCGCCGCGCTCCAGGGGCT
>JACCXG010000626.1 GCA_013697225.1 Acidobacteriota bacterium | reverse complement strand
CGTCGAAGGTGCGTCGGACGGCGTCCGCGTCCCCCCCGCCGAGCTCTCCCGCGTCGATTGCCGTGTTCAGCGCGCGCACCAGGTCGAAGACGACGCCAAGCGCGGCGGCGGTGTTCAGGTCCGCGGTGATGTGCTCGTGAAACGCACTCCTCGCCTCCTCGAGGCGAGCCTCGATACCAGGGTTGGCCTCTCCCGGCTGCAGGCGCTCGCCCCTGGCCAGAAAATCCGTCAGACGCTTCAGCGCCTCTTCCGCCTGCGCCATCGCGGACCACGAGAACTTCAGCTGCTTCCGGTAATGGACGCCAAGATACAGATACCGGAGTGCCGAGGGGCGGAACCCCCGCGCGCGGATGTCCTCGAGGTTGTATGCGTTGCCGAGCGACTTCGACATCTTCTCGCTCGTCTGCTCCTCGTCCTCGATCATCAGGTGCTCGACGTGGAACCAGAACCGGGAAAAAGTCGTTCGCGTGGCTCCCTCCGCCTGGGCGATCTCGTTCTCGTGATGCGGGAAGATCAGATCCACGCCGCCGGCGTGGAGGTCGATGGGCGCCTCCCCGAGCAGCCGCAGCGCCATCGCAGAGCACTCGATGTGCCATCCAGGCCGGCCCGGGCCGATTCCGGGGTCCCATGTCGGCTCCCCTGGTTTGGTGGCCTTCCACAGCACGAAATCGCGGGCGTCCTCCTTCTCGTACTTGTCGCTGTCGACTCGCGCACCCGCTTTGATCCCGGTGTGATCCAGGCGCGCGAGCTTGCCGTACTCCGGCAGCGTCGCAATCTTGAAGTAAATCGACCCGTCGCTGCGGTAGGTGTGCCCGTTGGCTTCGAGCGCGGCGATCGTCTTCCCCATCGCCGCAATGTTCTCGTCGTCTGTGGCACGCGGCATCTCCTCGGGCGCCTCGAGGCCGAGGGCCGCGGCGTCTTCGCGGAAGGCTTCGATGTAGCGCCCGGTGTATTCACGCAGCGGCACCCCCGCCTTCTGCGACTCGGCAATCGTACGGTCGTCCACGTCCGTGAAATTCATGACGTGGCGCATGCCGAATCCCGCTTCGGACTTGAGCGCGCGCCTCAGCACGTCGCAGACGACGAAGGTGCGGAAATTGCCGATGTGGCCCCGCGCGTACACGGTCAGCCCGCAGCTGTACATCCGGACGGTGTTGTCCCGCGAGGGGGCGAACGCTTCTTCGCGCCGAGTGAGCGTATTGAACAGTCGCATGAGGGAGTGGTGTCAGGCCGGCAGCGGGTGACGGACCTCCGAGGCGGCACCCGCGCACCGGGCGTGGATCACCAGCTCGGCGCCCGAACGGCGAAACTCGAAAGTGATGTCCTCTTTCTCACCCCTGGCGGCATCGCCAAGCTGGGACACGATCGTCTCCACACGGTCGCCGATCGACCGCGCGTCCGGCTTCCCGGCACCAAGATGTTCGGCGACGCGGGCCGCCAGCTCGCTCGCGATGACCCGCAGGCCGCCGGCCGCAGGTACGGTCAGCTGCAACACCAGAGCCGCCTCTCCTGAATCCTTGTCCCCTGCTGCCGGCATATTCGGAGAATTCTACAGCGAGATGCGGCCAAACAGCCGCCGTGCGCTCCGGCAATCGGCGTCGATCTGCGCCCGCAGCGCGTCGGTATCCGGGAACATGCGTTCGTCACGCAGCCGCTGGAGAAACGAGAGCCGCAGGCGTGTGCCGTACAAGTCGCGGTCGAAGTCGAAGATGTGCACCTCGATGACCGGGCGGTCCACGTCCCCGAACGTCGGCCGCATGCCGATGTTCGTGACCGAGGCGTGGACGATCCCGTCCACCGTCGCCGTCGTGGCATACACGCCCGAGGCCGGGGGCAGTTCGTTGTCCGTCGTGAGGTTCGCACTGGGAAATCCGAGCTCGCGACCCCGTCCCGCGCCGCGCGTGACCTCCCCGTCCACGAAGTAGTGGTGGCCGAGCAGGGCCCCTGCCTCGTCCACACGCCCCTCGCTGACCAGCCGGCGCACGCGCGTGCTGCTGACCACGAACTCCTTGTAGCGCACCGGGTCGATCTTCTCGGCGCGGAAGCCGTAGCGGGCGCCCAGGCTGCGGAGCACGGAAAAGTTCCCCTCGCGCCTGTGGCCGAAGAGGAAGTTCGCGCCCACCCAGACCTCGACCACGTGCAGCCACTCCACGAGGACGGTGCGTACGAAGGTCTCGGGCTCCCAGTGCGACAGCTCCGGCGTGAACCGCACGACCGCCATTCCCTGCATGCCCGAGCGCGCCAGCGCCTCGATCTTCTGCTCCTTCGTCATGAGGAGGGGTGGGGCCTTGTCGGGACGAACCACCCGTGGGGGGTGCGGCTCGAACGTCATCGCGGCAGGCGTGCCCCCGCGCTCGCCCGCCCGGCGCCGCACGCGGTCGATGATCTTCATGTGCCCGCGGTGCAGCCCGTCGAAGTTCCCGAGCGCCAGCACCGGTGCGTTCCAGCGGGTGGGCGGGTCGTCGGGGTAATGGATGACGTGCATGTCAGCCAGCCACCCGGCATTGCAGGCCGTCGTGGGCCAGGCTCACACCCGGCGGAAGGCGGGCGCAGGTGGCAGCATGCGGCAGATCGTGGCACATGTGCGTGAAGTAGGTCTGCCGTGCACCGATCCGCTGCGAAACCTCGACTGCCTCGTCGAGCGAAAAGTGCGTCGAATGAGGCCGCTGGCGCAGCGCGTCGAGCACGACCACCTCCACCCCTTCCAGGAGAGGCCATGACGAATCAGGAATGCCGCTGCAGTCTGTGAGATAGGCAAAGGCTCCCAGACGAAACCCGAGGATCGTGCGGCGGCCATGCCAGATCGGCACCGGGACGATTTCCTGGTGACCGATGCAGAAGGGGCCCGCAATCGTGAACATCTCCAGCTGCGGAAGTCCGCCTCCCTTCGGAGTATCCGGATTGAACACGTACGCAAACATCCTCCGGATCTCCCCAAGCGTCACAGCATCACCGAAGAGCGGCATCGGCCTCTTCATGACGCTGTTGTACCGCCGGACGTCGTCGAGGCCCAGGATGTGATCGGCGTGCCCGTGGGTGAAAAGGATGGCGTCGACTCGGGAGATGCCGTGTGCGAGCGCCTGGGCGCGCAGGTCGGGCCCCGCATCCACCAGAACGCGCATGCCGTCGTCGGTGACGATGAAGAGCGAGGTGCGCAAGCGTGTATCGCGCGGGTCGGTCGAGCGGCAGGTGCTGCAGTCGCAGCCGATCATCGGCACGCCGTGCGAGGTGCCCGTGCCAAGGAACGTGATCTGCAATCAGGGCTCGATGATGCGGCGTTCTCCCCCCTGCGCCTCGACGAATCGCATGCGCAGTTCGTACAGGAGGTCCTCCACGAGCTTGGACTCGTCCGGCGTGAGGTTGCCGTGCGTCTTCTCCTGCAGCAGCGCGATGAGCTCGATCATCTGGCCGGCCGCACCCATGTCTGCCTCAATGGGCTCGCCGGTGCTTGGATCGGGAATGTCGCCGAAATGAACCGCCGCCGTCGTCGCCAGGGAGATGATGAAACCCGCGAATGAGACGCCGGGCTGTTCCTGTGTGTCCACCCGGGAATGCTAGCATACGCGGCACGGCAGCGGCGCCGAGCCGCGCGGCCGGCACACCGGGGAACAGGGCCCCGTGCGGGGCCTTGCAGCGGGAACTTTCGAAGGGATTCATGAGCTCTGCAGGCGAGGCGTTTCAACGGCTGGTCGACATCATGGAGCGGCTGCGCGGGCCGGACGGGTGCCCCTGGGATCGCGAGCAGACGATCCAGTCGCTTCGCGGGTTCGTGCTCGAGGAGACCTACGAAGTGCTCGATGCGATCGACCGTGACGACCATGACGCGCTCCGGGGAGAGATCGGCGATCTGTTGTTCGAGGGGGTGTTCCTGGCGCAGATTGAATCCGACGCGGGGCGGTTCTCGGTGGCTGACTCGCTGAAGGCGATTACGGAGAAGCTGATCCGCCGGCATCCGCACGTGTTCAGGACCGCTGGCGGCATCGACACCCCGGGCAAGGTGGTGGAGCAGTGGGAACAGATCAAGGCCCGTGAGCAGACGGATGCAGGGCGCAAGCGGTCGCTCCTGAGTGGCGTGCCCAGGGCGATGCCGGCGCTTCTCGGGGCGCACGAGATCGGTACACGCGTCGCGGCGGTGGGCTTCGACTGGGCGCAGACCGCCGATGTCGTCGAGAAGATAGAGGAAGAGGTCGCCGAGCTGCGCGAGGCGGTCACGCACGAGAGCCGCGAACGTGCGGAGGAGGAGATGGGGGATCTGCTCTTCTCGATCGCCAATCTGGCACGCAAGCTTGGGATCGAGCCGGAATCGGCACTCCGCAAGGCCAACGAGAAGTTCAGCGCCCGATTCGGCGCGCTCGAGCAGAGGCTCGAGGAGCGGGGACGCTCGGTGCACCAGGCCACGCTGGACGAGATGGAAGAAGCCTGGAGAGCAATCAAGGATCAAGGCTGAAGGTCCTGCGGCGTCCGGTCCATCCCCGGACCTCCACGGTCTTCCCATCGGTCTCCACGAACACGGCGCCATCTTCCGCGGTCGAAAACATTTCGGTGCCGAGCGCTTCGTACCGCGCAACCACCGCGGGGTGAGGATGGCCGAAGCGGTTCGATCGGCCGCAGCTGAAGATAACGGCCGCCGGGCGCAGCACGTCCAGCATGGCCCTGGTGCTCGACGTCGCGCTCCCGTGATGCGGCGCCTTGAGCACGACCAGCCGCCCTGGCTCGAGGCGCGGAATGATGGCGCGCTCCCCTTCCGCGCCGATGTCGCCGGGGAGGATTACCGACACACCCCCGATCCGGATCTCGAGGACGACCGAGTCCTCGTTGCGCACGCGCTGGCGCTCCCAGTCTGCGGGGGGCGGGTGGAGCACCCGCACTTCCACGTTGTCGAATCGTTCGGAGTCCCCTGCCTGCACGGTCCGCCAGGTGGTTGCGCGGGAGCGCGCGGCATCAGCAAGGATCCGCAGGTCCATCACCGGTGGAACAGGGATGCCTTCCCAGATGCTCGTCACCGGCCGAAGGCGCATCACGCCGCGCATTCCCAGGATGTGGTCGGGGTCCGCGTGGGTGATCACGAGGCCGTCCAGTCGTGTCACGCCGAGTGCGGTGAGCGACGGGATCACGACCCTCTCCCCTATGTCGAACCCTGCCTGAGGTTCCGGGCTGCCGTCAGCCGGGGTCGGCGGACCGACACCGGCGGCATCAACCAGCAAAGCCCGCCCCCCTGGAAGCGACACGAGCGTGGCATCCCCCTGGCCTACGTCCAGTACCGTCACCCGCAGGGGGGCGGCCGACAGCGGGACGGCATCACGCGCCACGGCGTGTCCGCCCGCGAGTATGACGACGGCAGTCGTGCCGAGGGCCCACGCGGCGGGACGCCGCAGGCGTGGGCGGATCAGTAACAGGGCACAGGCGTAGTACGCCGCAACGAGCCACGCAGCCGGTGGCGCCACGGGAACCGAGAGCCATGGCGCCACATCCACCAGACGTGCCGACTGCAGAAGACCGGTGGCGCCGTGGTGCGCCATCCAGGCACCTGCATAAGCACCGGCACTCCACCACGAGGACAGGGCCAGAAGCGCCAGGCCGCCCACCTGCACAACGGTCATCAGGGGAATGGCGGCGAAATTCAACAGGAGGCCCGCGAACGGCACCCTGGAGAACAGGGATGCTCCGATGGGCGCCAGGGCAATTTCGGCGCAGGCGGTCGCCGCGAAGAGCGCCGCCAGGGCCTGGAAGAGGCGGCGGGCGGCGCCGCGCAGGGCTGATCCGCCATGCGGCGGAGCGCCGGTGCTCACCATCAGCGGAACGCCTAGCAGGATGCCGAGGGTCGCGCCAAAAGAGAGGATGAATCCCGGATCGAACACCACGACCGGGGCCCCCGCGACTGCCAGTGCCGCCGTTGCCGCCAGCACGTTCAGCGCCGGGCCGCGGTGATCCATTGCCCGCCCCGCAAGGGCGATGACAGCGACCGTCACTGCCCGGGCGACCGAGGGAGCACCTGCAGCCACCGATCCATAGAAGATCAGCAGTGCGGCAGTCACCATGGCGGCAACGTCGGTTCTCATGAGAACGAGCCTGCAGGCCAGGAGGATCAACACGGCCAGAATCGCGATATTCCCGCC
>JACCXG010000615.1 GCA_013697225.1 Acidobacteriota bacterium | reverse complement strand
CGGGACGCTTCGCGTTCTGCTCTATCTGGGCGGTCTCGGGGCGACGATTGCCGTCGTGGTGATCGGTACCCGTGCCGCCCGGCAGGCGCTCGACGCGGAACTGCGGAAGCCTGATGAAGATGAAACGAACACCACAGCCGCTCGCTGAACATCAGGCGTGCGGAACAGGGCGCGCCGGCCCGTCGAGCCTCTCTTCGTTCACCGGGCCCGCTTCAGGCGCTCGGGACCGCGCAGGCGGATACGGCGCCTGTCGATTTCCACGATCCCCTGCTCGCGCCAGACCTGCAGGATGGAATTCACCGTCTCGCGCGTGAGCCCAACCAGTTTTCCGAGGTCTCCCTGACTGAGCCGTAACGGGATCAGCACCCCTTCACCGTCTTCGATGCCGTGCTGATGCGACAGCTGGACGAGTGTGTGTGCGAGCCTGGCCGGCGCGCTCTTGCCAAGGAGCTCCTCGACACGCGTGCGCAGCGTCTGGATCCGCTTCCCCATGAGGAAGGTCAGGTGAATCCCGAAATCCGGCGTCTCGCGCAGCATCTGGACCAGGATCTCCCGCGAGATCTCGCACACCAGAGAGTCGTCGGCGGCTTCGGCGCGGTGATCCCGGGAGGCGTGACCGGCGAGCGCGAGCTCACCGAAGATGTCGCCTGGCGCCAGCAACGCGAGGATCACATCGCAGCCCTCCGGCGCGGTACCCAGGATTTTCACCGCGCCGGTCTTCACGAGGTAGACGTGCCCGCTTGGATCGCCGGGGAGGTAGATTGGCTGCCCCCGCCCCACCTCGAACATTCTGCTCCTCTGCCGGACGTGCTCTTTCTGCTCGTCGGAGAGGCCTTGCAGCAGACCGAACCGCTCGAAGTACCACAGGGCGGAATGAGACATCGGGTGGAGGGTAATCTCGTTAGGGTGATTCTACGGCCGCTCGGCCTGGAACGCGTGCAGCAGCTCGCGTTGCAGCGCCTCGGACGGGTCGTCGCCGGTCGGCAATCTTCGGAGCGCCCGGATAACGAGGCTCATCTGGCGCATGTACTCACGGCAGAAGCGGCACATCAGGAGATGCAGGCGCATCTGGACGCGCACGGGGAGCGGGAGTTCCCCGTCCAGGAGCTCGCTCGCGCGCCCGGTCACCTCCCGGCAGTTCAGCATACCCAAACCCATGTCACCGCGACCCCAGACGGTCCGCCACGGCGGCCCGGACCTTCGTGCGGGCCCGATGCAGGAGGACGTGCTGATTAGTCTCGGAGATCCCCAGAATGTTACACACGTCGGGCGCAGCCAGTCCTTCATGATCTCTCAAGGTGATGACCGCGCTGGCCCTCCGGCAGGTCGGCGATGGCTCCCTGCAGTCGCGCTACGGCCTCACGTGTCAGGAGCAAATCCTCCGGATGGAGTCGATCAGCGTGCCGCTGAGGGAGGTCGATCGCGCGGTGGTGGACGATCGGGCAGAGGGATTCGTGCGCGTCCACCACGCGCGCGGCCGCCTCCGCGGGTGCACGATCGTCGCGCCACATGCCGGCGAGATGATTGCCGAGGTTGTCTACGCGATGACCCACGGGGGCACGCTCTCGACGCTGTCCTCCACGATCCACCCGTACCCGACTCAGGCGGAGGCGCTCAGAAAAGCGGGGACGCGTATCGCCGGCAGAGGCTGAGCCCGGGGGTCCGACGGTGGCTCGAGCGATATTCGCATGGACTCGATGATGCAAGGATCGACCCTCGGGTGTCTGACATTGGTGTCATTCCGTCCCCGGGGCTCGCCGTCCATGCGATGCATCATGAAAGACGCCCGCCTGTGACTGCCCGATAGGCCTGTGCCGAGGTATCCGTATGTTCGGGAGCAAACCTGTGCCGATCGCAGAGCATGAAGCGCGCGGCGACACGTCCCGCATCTATCACGAGATCAGACAGACCCTGCGCGTGAGCGGGGTGAACATGAACTTTCGCACCTGGGCCGGGTGCCCGCGGTTCTTTCCCGCGATGTGGGCATCGATGCAGCCGATCGCGGCTTCGCAGGCGTTCGAGTCGGGGGCCGACCACGTACGCGGGCGTGCCGCCGAGCTTGCGGGCGCCCTTCCGGCAGTGCCGACAGGTACCAATACAGGCGAAAGCCAGCGCTATCAGATCCGGCAGGCACTCGCGCTTTACCACTACATCAACCCCAAAC
>JACCXG010000594.1 GCA_013697225.1 Acidobacteriota bacterium | reverse complement strand
CCGACGATCACGGCGGCAATCGATCTGCTCGACGGCGCGTATCGCGGCAAGGACATCTTCATCGAGGACGGCGGGCTGCCGAACATCGGGCGCGAGTGGCTGCAGCGGCGTGCGGCCGAGGAAGCCGACGATCCACGCGAAGAGCGTCTGATCCTGAGCCTGCTGCCGCTCCTGAGCGGCGGCCGCTTCCTGCAGCATGTGATGCCCTGGTTCGCGCAGGCGCGGGACGCCGCCGACGGAACACTCTCGCTGAAACAGGGCCGCCTCTGGCTCGACTGGGACGTCCAGGCCTCCCGCGAGACGATGGAGGCGGTGGCATCGCTCCATCGGCGGCTTGCAGGGTTGACGCGGGGAATACCGGTCACGCCGATTGCCTGGAGCGTTGGACAGGACCTGATCACTCCCCACCCGCTCGGCGGGTGCAACATGGCATTGTCTGCGGCTGGCGGGGTGGTCGGGCAGACGGGCGGCGTCTTCAACTATCCGGGTCTGTACGTGGCCGATGGATCGATCGTGCCGAAGGCGATTGACCTGAACCCCTCGAAGACCATCGCTGCACTTGCCGAGCACATCGCCGCGGGGATCGTGGCGGAAGGATGATGCGCTTGCCACGGCTCCCGTCGTGCCGCTATTCTCTGGCCTCGTCTTCCCTCTGGAGGAGTCCCCGATGACGCACCGCGCGGGCCTCGCGATCGGCCTGGCCGGATTGACGCTGATGGCGCTGATAGTCTCTCATCCTCAAACCGTGCAGACCCAGGGGGCGGAACGCCCGCGGCTCGCCGTCAAGCTCGTTGACGATTTCGAGGTCACCGGAACGGGCGACCATGCGGCATGGGGGCAGGCCGACTGGGTGACGCTGCGCCGCCGGCAGGCCGACGGGCATCCGTATGACTCGCGGTTCAAGATGGTCTACTCGGGCAGGGGGATTTACCTGCTCTTCGACGCCGCGGACCGCACGCTGACCGCAACCATGCAGGAAGACTTCATGGACCTGTGGAACGAGGATGTCTTCGAAGCGTTCTTCTGGACCGACGAGCGCTACCCCGTTTATCTCGAGTACCAGATCTCCCCGCTGAACCGTGAGCTGGTGATCCTCGTGCCGAACTTCGGCGGGCAGTTCCTCGGCTGGCAGCCGTGGCACTACGAAGGAGACCGGATGACGCGGAAAAGCACCAGCACGATCGGGGGCCCGAAGGAGTCGCACGCCTCCATCGAGCGCTGGCGCGCGGAGTTCTTCCTCCCCTACACGCTCTTCCGTCCGCTGCAGGGAGTGCCGCCCAAGCCGGGCACGCGCTGGCGCGCGAATTTCTACCGGATGGACTACGACGGCGGCAGTCGCACGCAGTGGGAATGGGCGCCCGTCGGCGAGAACTTCCACGAGTTCGAGAAGTTCGGAGATCTCGTCTTCGAAGGGCGCTGAGCGCGGGCTACGGCCGTATGACGGTGCCGTCGCGGCGCCGGGTGGTTCCCCACGAGTAGTCGAAGTTCGGCGGGCCGTCGGGAATCGGGAACTTGGCCGCCAGCTTCTCGTCGACTTCGACCCCGTGACCGGGCCGCTCCTGGGCCAGCATGTAGCCGTCCTTCACCTCCGGAGAGCCCACGAACACCTCCTGGGTCTCTTTCGGAAAGCCGCTGCCCTCGTGCACGCCGAAGTTGTAGCTGGCGAGCTCGAGCGCGAGCTGCGCCGCGTGCGACACCGGCGACGCATCCCCGGGCCCATGCCATGCCGTACGGACGCCAAAGTACTCGCTGAGCGCCGCCACCTTCCGGGCGGGGCTCAGGCCGCCAATCTGCGAGATGTGAATCCTGATGAAGTCGATCAGCCGATCCTTGATGAGCGGCACGTATTCGTGCTGCGTGTTGAACAGTTCCCCCATGGCGAGCGGCGTGCTGGTCTGCTGCCGCAGCAGGCGGAAATGTTCGTTGTCTTCCGGCGGGAACGGATCCTCGAGAAAGAACAGGCGATAGGGCTCGAGTGCCTTGCACAAGGTGATGGCCTCGCTGAGCGTGACGCGTTCGTGCACGTCGTGGAGGAGCTCGACTTCCTCGCCAAGCGTGGACCGCATGTGCTCGAAGAACTTCGGCAGCATCCGCACGTACGGCGCCGACTCCCAGATGGCCCGCGGATTCGTCGGCCCAATCGCCTCCCCTTCCATGCCCGGCGCCGGGGGCGAGGTGCTGCGGGCACCGTAGCTCGCGTAACCGGGGGTCGCCACCTGCACGCGGATGTGGCGGAATCCCCGCTCCATTCCCCGCCGTGCGTTCTCTTCCACCTCCTGGAAGCTCGCGCCGCTGGCGTGGAAGTAACAGTCGGCGCCGTGGCGCACCTTGCCGCCGAGCAGTTGATAGAGCGGCATCCCGGCCCGCTTGCCCTTGATGTCCCAGAGGGCGATATCGACGCCGCTCATCGCATTGAAGAGCACCGGGCCATTGCGCCAGTAGGAGCTCATATAGCTCGACTGCCAGATGTCTTCGATCTCGTCGACGTTCCGGCCGATCAGAAAAGGCTTCAGGTACTTCTCGATGGCCGTCTCCACGACAAGGGCACGCTGGGTGAACGTGGCGCAGCCCCAGCCGACGAGGCCCGGCTCGGTGGTCTCCACCTTCACCACGACCAGGCGGATCCGGTTGGGTGCCGTGAGGATGGTCTTGATGTCGCGGATCTTCACCGGCCCGGTGCCCTTGACCGCCTGTGCGTACGCAGGGCTGGATGACTGCGCCTCGAGCATGCCGGCAGCCGGGCCTCCGCTGGCCACCAGGGAAGCCCCCCCGGCGATGGACAGGGAACGAAGAGCATCACGGCGATTCATATTGTCTCCAACGAAAGAACAAATCCGTTCCTCGAGAAAGGCGTGCGCGGCAAACTATACCCGATCACGGGCTTCTCCCTTCTCCCTTCTCCCTTTCCCCCTTCACCCTTTCCTCTTTCCCCCCGATCGGTGTAGAACTGCGCTGAACCCGGCGCACACCCTCTGGGAGGATTCAGCCATGCGGACAGGAATCATCATCATCAGCATCGCGGGACTCGTCCTGATCTGCGCAGGCGCAGCGGCCCAGCAGGAGATGCGATCGACTCCCGGGCCCGGCAGCGGGACGACCGGGATCCGCGGCACGGTCGACATTGGAAACATCCCGCCTGTGCAGGCCGTGCAGAGCGGGGACTGGCGGGTTGCCGTCAGCAACGTGCCGACAGTCACGATGGCGGCACCTCCATTCGTACACGCCGGGTCCCGCTACTTGATCACCTGGCCGACCGGCGAGAGCGAAACGGTAACCATCGCCCAACCCGGCCCCGGAGGGTGGGTTCGGGTCGAGCCCACCGCCGAGGGGCGCGCGCGCTGGATCAATCTGACCACCGCAAGGTCCATCTCGGAGATGCAATAGGTATATGCCCAGCCTCCACGTTCGTCTCACGCTGTCGTTCCTCCTCCTCGCCGGCACGAGCGGACATCTCGCGGGCCAGGGGCGGGCTGCCGGAAGCGTCGACCGAGAGTACACGCTGGAATCGACGATACTGGGGTATCGCGGAGTCGGAGGAGAAATCGACGGTATCCGGAACCCGACGATCCGGGCTCTGACCGGGGAAACCGTGCGCATCACCATCATCAACGGCGAGCTGATGGTGCATGACATCGCGCTCG
>JACCXG010000366.1 GCA_013697225.1 Acidobacteriota bacterium | reverse complement strand
GAGACGCGGAGTCACGGAGACGAACCCACGCCATGGCCTCCGTGTCTTCGTGCCTTCGTGGCGTGCTCTTCTCCGTGACCTCCGCCCCCTCGTTCATCACTGTCCTGTCTACGTGACAGTTTCTTGAGAGTTGGGAATTGGGAGTTGGGAATTGGGAGGACGCTCCCCGAGGACCCCTGAATGCCGCAGTTCATCTACACCATGAAAGGGCTGGGCAAAGTGCACCAGCCCGATCACGTCGTGCTCAAGGACATCTGGCTGTCGTTCCTGCCGGGAGCAAAGATTGGCGTCCTGGGCCTAAACGGGTCCGGGAAGAGCACCCTGCTGCGCATCATGGCGGGCGAGGACCAGAACTTCCTTGGTGAGGCCTTTCCCGCCGCGGGCATCACGATCGGGTACCTGCCGCAGGAGCCCCGGCTGGACGCGACGAAGACCGTTCTCGGGAACGTCGAGGAAGGGGTGTCGGAAATCCGGGCGCTGCTGAACCGCTACGACGAGATCAACGCGAAGTTCGGCGAGGAGCTCTCACCCGAAGAGATGGACAAGGTGCTCGAGGAGCAGGGGCGTGTCCAGGATCGGATTGAAGCAGCAAGCGGATGGGATCTGGACTCCCGCGTGGAGCTTGCCATGGACGCGCTACGCCTCCCGCCGGCGGACGCGGACGTCACGACACTCTCCGGCGGCGAGCGCCGACGGGTCGCCTTGTGCCGGCTGCTTCTGAAGTCTCCCGATCTGCTGCTGCTCGACGAGCCGACGAACCACCTCGATGCTGAATCGGTCGCGTGGCTCGAGCGGTTCCTCAAGGACTACCTGGGGACGGTGGTCGCCGTGACCCACGACCGCTATTTCCTCGACAACGTGGCCGGATGGATCCTCGAGCTCGATCGTGGCTCCGGCATTCCCTGGGAGGGCAACTACTCGTCCTGGCTCGAGCAGAAGCAGCAACGGCTCGGGCAGGAGGAGAAAGCCGAAACCAAACGGCAGCGGACCCTCGAGCGTGAGCTCGACTGGATTCGCATGTCGCCGCGCGCCCGTCAGGCCAAAGGCAAGGCACGTCTGAATGCGTATGAGGACCTGCTGAAGGAGGAGACCACCCAGCGCATCGACCAGGTCGAAATCTACATCCCCCCCGGGCCGCGCCTTGGCGACGTCGTCGTGGAAGCACGTGGTCTTCGCAAGGCGTATGGCGATCTCCTGCTGATGGACGATGTCGAGTTCACGCTGCCTCGTGGCGGCATCGTTGGTGTGATCGGGCCGAACGGGGCGGGCAAGACGACGCTGTTCCGGATGATTACGGGCAAGGAGCGGCCGGATGCCGGAACGCTCCGGCTTGGCGAGACCGTGCAGGTCGGCTACGTGGACCAGTCGAGGGAGCTCGAATCGAACAAGGGAGTCTGGGAGGAGATCACCGGCGGCGCCGATGAAATCGAGCTGGGGAAACGCACGGTGGCTTCACGCGCGTATGTCTCCTGGTTCAACTTCAAGGGACGCGACCAGCAGCGCAAGGTCGGCGCGCTCTCGGGCGGCGAGCGCAACCGGGTCCATCTCGCGAAGCTGCTCAGGGGAGGCTCGAACCTGCTGCTCCTGGACGAGCCGACCAACGACCTCGACGTGGACACCTTGCGGGCACTCGAAGAGGCGCTGCTGGCGTTTGCCGGGTGTGCGGTGGTCATCAGCCACGACCGCTGGTTTCTCGACCGCATCGCCACGCACATCCTCGCGTTCGAAGGGAACAGCAGCGTCGAGTGGTTCCAGGGAAACTACCAGGACTACGAGGCGGACCGGCGGCGCCGCCTGGGAGCAGAAGCGGACCAGCCCCATCGGATCAAGTACCGGAAGCTGACCCGGTAGACCGCCGCGGGAGAGTGCCGATTTGGGGAGTTCACGTCGAGCGCCGGTCGTGAATCGTGTCCCGGGCCTGCTCGGGAGCGCGCTGCTTGCCTGTGCCGTGGCTTCATGCGGGGGCGGCGGATCGAGCGCCCGGTTTCTCTCTATCGCCACGGGGGGCACTGGCGGGGTGTACTACCCGTACGGGGGCGGGATCGCCAAGGTCCTCAACGAGAATCTTCCCGGGGTCCGCGCATCGGCGGAAGTGACGGCGGCATCCGTTGACAACCTGAAGCTGCTTCGCGACGGACGCGCGGATGTGGCGTTCACGCTGGCCGACACGCTCGCTGAGGCAGCGGCGGGTCAGGGAGCGTTCGGCGGACGCCCGGTGCCTGTCGCCAGCCTCGCGGTTCTGTACTCGAACTACACTCATCTCGTCACGCTGGCGCCGCTTGGCATCCGGGCCGTCGCGGATCTGCGGGGCCGGGCCGTCTCCACGGGATCTCCCGGCAGCGGCACGGAGTTGATTGCGCTGCGGGTACTCCGGGCGGCGGGGCTGAACCCCGACGCTGACCTCACCCGTCAGGCTTTAGGGGCTTCGGAGTGGGCAGGCGCGCTCAAGGACGGCAAGATCGCCGCGTTTTTCTGGAGCGGCGGCCTGCCAACTTCCGCCGTGCAGGACCTGGCGCACACGCCGGGCACCTCGCTCCGGATCATTCCAACGGGGGATCTGTTGCCGGCCGTCCGGCAGGAGTTCGGCGATTTGTACTTTCCGCTCCAGGTGCCCGCGACTGCCTACCGCGGGCTCGATGGTCCGGTAGACGTGATTGGCGTCGCGAACGTGCTCGTCGTGCACGAGTCGATGTCCGACGAACTGGCGTACGACATCAC
>JACCXG010000364.1 GCA_013697225.1 Acidobacteriota bacterium | reverse complement strand
GCTGCCAGTTACCAGCTTCCAGTTGCCAGCTTCCGGCTTCCAGTTCCCAGTGGCGGGCCAGTTGCCCGTTGCCAGCTTCCAGTTACCAGGCTGCCGGTTGGGAATTGGGAATTGGCGGTTGGGAGTTGGCTTTGAAGCGCCAACTCCCAACTCCCAACGCCCAACTCCCAACGCCCAACTCCCAAGAAACTGTCACGTAGACAGGACAGTGATGAACGAGGGGCGGAGGTCACGGAGAAGAGCACGCCACGAAGGCACGAAGACACGGAGGCCATGGCGTGGGTTCGTCTCCGTGATGTGCCCTGCTCCGTGCGCTCCGCCTGCTCCGTGCCCGCAGTTTCCCACGTGGTGCGCCGCGATTACAGCGCGTGGGGCCGCTCCCAACTTCCAACGCCCAACTCCCAACGCCCAACGCCCAACTCCCAACGTGATGCGCATGCACGAATTCAAAAGCCGGAGACGCGTCGTTCGACTGCCGCGTGGCCGCGAGGAGCTGACCATCCTCGCCTGGGCGGTTGCCGCCCTGGGAATGCTGTGGGCCTTTGTGATGCTGGCCGACGAGGTGACCGAAGGGGAGACCCACCACGTGGACGAGTGGGTGCTGAACGCGCTGCGCCAGGGGGACGATCGCGCGCTCACCATCGGCCCGCGGTGGCTCGAATCAGCCGCGCTGGACATCACGGCCCTCGGGGGAGCGGTCGTACTCGGCTTGACGGTGTTCGCGGTGACGGGCTATCTCCTGCTGCACGGCCTTCGCCGGAACGCCCTGTTCGTCTTCGTCGCCAGCACCGGCGGATGGGTGCTGACCTGGGCGCTCAAATCATTCTTCGACCGTGCGCGCCCCGACGTCGTCCCGCATCTTCGGGAGGTCATGACCTCCAGTTTCCCGAGCGGCCATGCGTTGACAGCTGCGGCGGTCTACCTGACGCTCGGGGCACTGCTGATGCGCATCGCACAGGGGCGCCCCGCGAAGTATTTCTGCCTCGCTCTTGCGATCCTGATTACATTTCTGGTCGGTGCCAGCCGGGTATTCCTCGGTGTGCACTATCCGAGTGACGTGCTTGGCGGCTGGCTGGCAGGAATGTCATGGGCGCTGCTGTGTCTCACCGTTGAAGTCTTCCTGGAGCGGCGCGCCGGCCTGAGGCGGGAACACCAGGAACATTCTCAACCCGGTTGAATGCGTGGGCGCCGTCACACGCATGGCCCTTCGCGTTCGGTGCGAAAGTTGCACTGTTCCATGCTGACCCTTGGCGAGGTTGACGTGCTCGAGCGCTACTCCAGCGGTTCGTGCGCCTGGTCCTGCCATCCGGGACAGATCCATGGAACAACGGGAAACGATTCTCCTGGTCGAAGACGAGCCCGCGGTCCGGCAGTTAATCCTCCTGGCCCTGGGGCGCGCCGGCTACACGGTGCACGAGGCGAGAAACGGGCAGGAAGCACTCGAACTGTTCGAGAAGTACGGCGACTCGATCGATTTGCTGATCACCGACATGCGCATGCCCTACATGGGAGGCGCCGAGCTTATACGGCAGCTGCGATCCCGCCAGCCCACGTTGAAGCTGCTGTCGATCTCCGGGTATGCGGGGGACACGGAGTTCGGCGAAGACTTTCTCGCGAAGCCGTTCTCGCGCGACGAGCTGCTTGCCAAAGTGCGCGAGGTCCTGGACCGGCGCTGACCCGTACGTTTCAGTTTCCGCGGCCCAGGGTGATTCTGGCCGAGTCCCATCCCTCGAGTCCCTGCTCGTTCACTGCCCGCACCGAGATCACCGTACCGGAAGGGGCCCTGATTGTGGCGCCTGGTCCGGCCACACGTCTCTGATCCCGCTGGAGATCGCCGGGCGGTCCCCAGGAGACCAGATAGTCCACCACTCCCGGCTCCGGGCTGGGATTCCAGGAGATTTCCGCGACCCCGTTCTCGTAGCGGTCCACCTGCAGACCCTTGATTGGCGACGGGCTTGACGCAAGGAGCATGACCGTGGCAACGGTCACCTTCGCCACTTCTGTCACGAGATCCTGGTCAATCGTGTCGATCAGATCATGCGGCTGGTGATAGTGCGGGCTTCCGAGAACGGGGTAGGAGCCGATACCCCCCACGATGTCGCCATACTCGTCGTAGTACGCCTGCGCGTCGGTTCCCCGCACGTACCGGGCATCGTAGGTGATCAGCCGGCTGAATCCGATCGCGGCGGCATGCTGAATATCGCGAATGCCGCTGTTGGTGTAGCGGATCGTGTTGTCGAGCCGGCCGTCGTTCGCCCAGCCGATCATGTCGTTGTTCAAGGCACCGGTGATACGCAGGTTGGAGGCGACGGCTCGCCGTACGAACTCACGGCTGCCGATCAGGCCTGATTCTTCGCCCGTAAAGGAGGCGAACACGATCGTGGCCGGCTGTGGCCGCCCCGCCAGCAGCCGGGCAGCCTCGAGCAGCGCCGCCGTGCCGGACGCGTTGTCGTCCGCCCCGGGGGAGTCCTCCACCGAGTCGTAATGGCTGCTGACGACATAGACGAGATCAGGGTTGGCGGTGCCGCGCAGCGTGGCAATCACATTGGCCGTCCGGCTATCGCGGGTGGGGACTGCCTGGTACTCCGGCTCGTAACCGAACGAGCGGTAGGTCTCGAACAGGTAGTCGGCCGCACGGCTGTTGCCGGGGCGGGAGATATGCCGGGAGCCGAAAGCGGACAGCGCGTGCTGATAGGCCCACACTCGGGCGACGGATGCCATTCTGACCGTCCGCTCGACCGCGACGGAGATTGGCGCGTAGGTGCGATGCCCCCTCTCCCGGAGCTTTTTCTCCTCCGCGAGGGCGACCTCGAGGCGGACACGAAGTTCCTGCGGCGTGACGGTTTTCGTCAGGTCGGTCAGGTAGACGCCTCGCGCAGGAGAAATGGTGTCCCCGTCGCGGTCTGCCACGATGAGTACCAGGTTGCCGTCCGGGCTGTGGGCCCAGCGGTACTCGGGAGCAATCGTCCGGACAGTATTGTTATGGAAAAGGCGCGTCCGCTCACCGGAGTCGGCGTCGTACAGGTAGGACCGCTGGTGGCGCGGTTCACCCATGACCCCCAGCAGGCGCTCGCGTGTCAGGAAGCGCGGCGACCGATCGTGCTGGACCTCCGTCGTGAGCCGACGCTCGTTCGTGCCGTCGCTGTCGATCACGTGCAGTTCCCAGTCGTACTGCCGCATGATCTGGAACGCCGCACGATCTCCGTCCGGCGAGAGAGCCGGCGCGCCGAGGGGCTCGGTCCCGGCCCGCAGGACCGCCGCCCTTGCCGGGTCCGCAGAGGGGGCGATCATCAGCCGCCATTGCCCGTCGGCCTCCGAGACGTACGTGAGGCGTTCACCATCACCTGAAAAGTCCGGGGCGGATCCGTTGATGAGGGTGACGCTGCCGTCGGCCGTCGAAATGACGCCGAAACGAGCGGCGCGCGAGGGGGTGCTCTCGACGAACAGGGCAGCCGTTCCGGCGCGGTTGATCTCGAGCAGCCTTCGAGACGGTGTGCCGGTCGTGAGCGGGACGGCAGGTTTCCCGGCGATGCTCCGGAAGATCTGCGTCACCTCC
>JACCXG010000582.1 GCA_013697225.1 Acidobacteriota bacterium | reverse complement strand
CGCGGGAGCACCGGCGGCTCCGCAGGGCAGCGGGTACAACACGGTGTTCGTCGGAACCAAGGGCTATCTCGGGACGAGCGGGCGGGGGGAGGGCGTGGGACTCCTCCCCGGCTCGCGCTGGGCGGACTACACGCTGCCACCACGGTTGTTGACGCGGTCACCCGGGCACCAGCGCGACTGGATACGCGCGTGCAAGGGCGGGGAACCGGCATGCTCCAACTTCGGCCTTTCGGGACCCTACACCGAATGGATGGTCCTCGGGGCCGTTGCCGTGCGGGTGCCCGGCAGGCTCCTGTGGGACGGCAGGAAGATGGAGTTCACCAACAACCGGGAAGCGAACAAGTACGTGAAGCCGGACTTCCGAAAGGGATGGGAAATCCGTTCGGTCACGTAGAGGCTCATGACAGTCAGTTTGAGGAGTTCCAAACCGATGCTCTATTCCAGACGTGAAATCGGGAAGCTCGCCCTTGCCGTCCCGGCGGCCGCACTGATGCCGGGCTTCGCCCAGGGGAAGCCTGACTCGAAGTGGGGAGGGGTGCAGGTCGGGCTCATTGCGCCGTACGCCTTTCAGGGCACGGCACCGACTGCTGACGCGATTCTCTCGAACCTGGTGGCGCTGGGGATCAGTGCCGTGGAACTGCAGAACGATCCGGTGGAGGCATACGCGGGGGCGCCGGCAACCGGCGGTGGCGGTGGCCGCGGGCGCGGCCGGGGGCAGGCCACGCCGGAACAGCAGGCGGAACAGCGTGCACGCGCCGAGGAGCTGAAGGCCTGGCGTCTGTCGGTGCCGATGGACAAGTACACCGCATTCCGCAAGCAGTACAACGACGCCGGCGTCTCCATCTACGGCTTCAAGCTCACGCTCACCGAAGGGATGTCCGACGCGGAGTACGACTACGCGTTCAACGTGACGAAGGCGCTCGGCGCGGACCAGCTCACGATGGAACTGCCCGGCAGCCCGACGCTATCCAGGCGCATCGGCGAGTCCGCCGCGAAACACAAGGTAAAGGTGGGCTACCACCAGCACCTGCAGGCGACGTTCAATCTCTGGGACGAAGCGCTGACCCAGTCTCCGTACAACGGGATCAACCTCGACATCGGCCACTACGTGGCAGGTACGAGCCAGAGCCCGATTCCGTTGATCGAGAAGCACCACGAGCGGATCACGAGCATTCACCTGAAGGACCGCAAGAAAGACAAGGGAGACAACATGCCCTGGGGGCAGGGGGACACGCCAATCCGCGAAGTTCTCCAGCTGATGAAGGCGCGGAAGTACACCTTCCCGGCAACGATCGAGCTCGAGTACCGTGTCGAGGGATCCGATCCGATGGCAGAGCTCCGGAAGTGCGTGCAGTACTGCAGGGAGGCGCTCGGCGGCTGACGCCCTCGCGTCAGCGCCGGTCCAGACTCCCCGCGAATCGCGCCTGCTCCCCTTCGAGGCCCGCGGCGTCGAGGTGTCCATCCTCCACGAGGATGCGGTGCCGGAACGTGACCGACTGGCCCGGCTGGAGTGTGAGGGTGGCAGGCGGCTGGGCGGGATCGTAGCCCTGCCTCCCCAGCGGGTTGGCGGCGAACAATCCGTACCCGCGGGCATGCCAGTACGTCGGGTGACCATGGTTGGACGGGTGGTCGAAAATCGCGACCGTCACGGGCTGCCCGTCCACAATGCCGGTCAGACCCATCCAGGCGCCGCGCGTGCCCCAGACCTCCTCGCCAGCCTTCCCGTCACTGCCGATGTAGCGCCCGGTTGCGCCTGTCGTGTCCAGCCGGCGCTCCGTCTCCTTCGGGTTCGCTGCGCTGACGAGCACTTCCGGGGTTTTTGACGGATGATCGAGCGCGCGCGCGACACGGATGCCGAACGCCCCCTCCTTCGTGTCCGCGAAGGTGACCGCCTGGTCTGCCGCGGTCCACGTCGTGACGCGGTCCACCACCCGCCGCCGCTCCCCGCCCGAGAAAACGAACCGGGTCTCTTCATGCAGGAGGATTGACCCGCCGGGCACCACCCAGTTCGCCGTGACCCCAAGCTCGCCCCGATCGGTTCCGCTCCCGATGTGGGTGATCCCCTTGTGGACGATGGTGCCCATCTTCGGTTTGCTGGCCTCGGGCGTGGCGTCGGAGTGCCCCCAGAAGTCGTAGCCGTTCACGTCACCGTAGTTGAACCAGTGCCCCACGTGGTGCGGATGGTCCGCGCGCTCTCCGGGCTTCGGCTCGAGCGGATATCCCCGCGTGACGACCGTGCCCCCGGCCGACCGGATCGGGTAGAGCACGGGCTTCTGGAGCGATCCCGGGTACCGGTAGGAGGTGAACGGGCGCCCGCCAACCAGCACGTCTACGCGATGGTCGGCAGGCCGGTCCGTCACTGTGACGATCTGATCGCCCTGTGCGCCGAGCGCGATGGCCAGTGTGGCACACGAGAGTGTTGTGGCAATGGACCGGAGGACGAGCCTTGGCATGGCCGCATGCTACCACTGCCGGCTTCTCCTGAAGTCCGCGGGCAGCAAGTCGCGGACGGCGCGGACGATCTGGTCTTCCGTATCTTCCGTCAGCGGCCCAGGCTGTCCGTAGTAGATCATGGAGCGGTCCACCTCGTAGCCCCCCTCCGGGATCATCCGGCGGGATGGCACGTAGAACGCCACATCGTTGCTGTAGGCATTCACCCACAGCCGGGATCCATCGAGCTCCCGCTTCAGCCTCAGGCTGTAATCGGCAACCACTTCGCCGCCAAGGAACACCATGGCGAGATCCCTGCCGAACGTCCAGGTCTGCACGGGATACGACACCGTCTGCGGGAGGCGGTCTCCTCGATCGATGCGATCGAGCATCGAGCGGGCAAACATCCCGTTGGCGTCCTTCCTCACGGCCTGTTCCTCGAGCTCCGCCCGATCCGGGACGTGCGCAAACCGTAACGTCATCTCACGGAAACGACCGGCCGGAGGGGAAGTGACCGGCCGGAGAGTACTTGCAAGCAGCCGATCGGTTTCGTCCGCCACCTCACGTGCGTGCCGCTCCACGTCGGTCAGGCCGCCCCCGCGGGGATTCGGGTTCGCATCCGCCCCGGCACCGATCGTCACCATCGCCACGGCGCCGGGATGCCGCTGCTGGATCAGCGCCTGCGCCGCACCGGGCCAGTCGCCATGCACGATGTTGTCCTTCCCCTCGAGGGTCGTGGCGTGGCACGCGTAGTTCACCACGACCGCCCGGAGCCCTCCCTCCATGTCGCGTACCGCCAGAAGGGGGAGGTCGTGATCCACGGCGCCCCCGGGGTCGACGCCGAAGGCAGTCCACTTGCCGTCCTTCAACACGCGCCTGTTCGATGCGAACCCGGCGGACCCCCGTCCCCACGCCACCCGCGCCGGCCGGCGGTCCGCCAGTGCAGCGAGGGCCAGCCGCT
>JACCXG010000575.1 GCA_013697225.1 Acidobacteriota bacterium | reverse complement strand
GAAGTGCACGTTGAATATCTTCCCGCGCGTACCGAAATGGCGGATGACGTCGTAGATCTGCTCACCAGGCTTTTCCAGCATTTCAGACACGGTGCCCTGGCAGAAGTTGAGACCGTGGTACTCGCTTTCGGCAATGGAGACGAAGCGTTTCAGGCCGTCCACCGAGCCGAGGACCGTCTCGACGCCACGCCAGCCCTTCCCGCGCGGCATGCCGGGGTCTTGCGGGTGACAGGCGAGCCGCACCTTGTATTCCCCCGCAACGGGCACCACTCGCTCGAGGAAATAGGTGATGCGCTCCCAGTAGGTGTCCTCGTCGACGCGCCCGGCAAGCGTCAGGGGAGGATCCTGGACCCCCTCGGTGTAGACGAAGGTGCTGTACCGCGCACCCCCCCGGCCGATCGTTGGGGGCGTTCGCGGGATGCCAATCAGGGTCAGGTTGTACTTGACCGACGGGATGCCGGCGAGCGCGGTGTTCCGGATCATCCCGCAGATGTCATCGATCTGGCGATCGCGCTCCGGATCGCGGGCAAGGAGAATCGCCGGGTTCTCGCTCCTGGAGATCTCGCTCGAGCTGAGGGGCAGCGGGACCATGTCGAGCCTCAGGCCGAACGACTCGACGCGCTCGCGCAGCCTGGAGAGTCCGTCCACGGTCCACGCCGCGTCCATACGCGCTGATGGCAGCCGGCTGCAGATGTGATTCACTCCGAAGCCGGCAAGCGTGCGAAGGATGGAATCCGAATCCCCGTGCTGTGTGCCCGGCTTCAGCCGGGCGGATCGCGGCGTTACGGTCGCCGAAGGGGCAGGCGGCGCACTGGTGAGCTGCGCGGCAACGATTTCCTCGGCAAGTGCTCCAGCGGTAACGGCGCCTCCAGCCAGACGGACGAAATCGCGACGGTTCATCGGTTCTCCTCCTTACGGTGTGGCGTCTCGCAGGCTTTCCTGAAGTTCGTCGTAGGAGATGAACATGTGCCGTTCGAGCGCCTTGTCCAGCGGGACGCCCGCACCGACATCGGTCAGGAGATCGACGACCGAGGGAGCACCTGCCCTGTCCATCAACCGCTCCACTGCGACCGCGCTTTGCGAGTAGGCGAGCCCCGCGCGCGCAGCATCGAGGTCCGCGAAGGGTGCTTCGAGCCGGGACAGGGGCAGCAACTTTCCCTCCGCACCAGCTACCGCGGCGTGCGCCCCGGCAACGTCGCCCCCTTCGAAATAGACGGCGAGTCCCTCGTTCAGCCAGTAGGGCACATGTCGAGGCGCAATGCTGCGGACGAGCGCATGCGTGAACTCGTGCCGCAGGACCCGCTCGAACTCGCGCACATCCTGCAGTGCCCCCCGGACCGGCACCCGGATCCGGCCGTCGAACGCCCCGCCCGCCCACGACGGTGACTGGGTGATGTCGCGAAACTGCTCGCGGGTGTAGAGGACTACGGTGATGATGTCGGGAGGATACGCGAACAGGGCGGCGCCGAGACGCCAGTACGCGGCCTCCAGGATGTCGACCGCGCGTGCGGCAAGCTCCGCTTCGGCGGGCCCTTCGAAGAGCACGGTGAAGTGGACGCCGACCTCCTGGGTGAAGCGGCCGTGCAGCTCGAGCTCCTTCTGCCACCGTTCGAGACGGCGGGTGATCTGCGGGTGCTCGGGCGCGTGTGTCAGCGCATTCTGATAAGTAGCGATCGCCGCCTGCAAATCACCCGTCCTGTACAGCAGCTCTCCAAGCAGGACTGAGGCGGGTGCAAGGGCCGGGTCCGCTCGTAGCGCATCCTGCAAGAGCGGCCTGGCCGCCCCTTCCCGTCCGGCAAGCAGGGCCGCGGTCGCGGCGCCAAGCAGCAGGGTCGGTTCCCCCGGTGCCCCTTTCAAAGCCAGTTCAAACGCAGCCGCAGCGTCTGCGGGCCGCCCGTTGTCGAGGGCGTCCCAGCCGCGGCGCGCGAGCGTCTCGACCGGCGCCTGCGCCGAAGCGATCGACGCCCCCGCCGCCAGCCCTGACACGAGCGCGAGCACAAGAATGTTCCGCACCGGTACGTGAATCTTACCGCCCTCGGCGGATCCGCATCACGCCGGACCGGTACGTGCGCACTCGGCCAGCTGCCCACGTGGTCTGCACGACCGGGCCAGGGGTGGTAGCCGACTGGCGGCGCCGGACGGGACGGACGATAATCCCGGGGTTGGCGTGACACGGCCAGCCGGCACGCACGGGGCTGTACCTGCGCGAGCTGAGGAGCGCTGGAGCAGGCGTGAGCGGCGGCTGAACCACTGGCAGGGGGCGGACGTCACGTCGGGCGGTGCCGGACCTCCGGCGTCGTTCTCAATTCTCAGGGAGGGTGGATATGCGTATGAGACATCTGTTGTCGATCGCGGCGGTGTGCAGCGTCATGGGAGCCGTGTCACTGGCGCAGGGCGTTCCGGAGGTGAAACTCCCGCCATCCCCGACCGGCCAGGCGGCGGTGCAGCTGGGCGGGACGTGGGACAAGACGGCCGACGGTCCGACCTACCGCGACGGCAAATGGATCCTCGTCGACTACGGGCGTCCGCTCCTGCGTGGACGCAAGGAGATCTTCGGCTCCGGGAGCGACTACGGGAAGACGGTGTACGGGAATGCCACGATCTGGCGTGCCGGCGCAAACAACACGACCCGCCTCACCACTCAGGCACCGCTCCTGATTGGCGGCAAGACCATCCAGCCCGGCGTGTACAACGTGTTCGTCGAGCTCAAGCCCGGTGACTGGACACTGGTGCTGAACACGCAGCCCGTGCAGGAGAAGTACGATCCGGAAGACAAAGTGCGGCTGGCGGGGGCATACAACTACAACTCCAAGTTCGACGTGGTGCGTGCGCCGATGAAGGTCAGCACCA
>JACCXG010000359.1 GCA_013697225.1 Acidobacteriota bacterium | reverse complement strand
GATCAGGCCCGCGTGAGCCATGTCGCCCTGGACCTCCGGGCCGATTTCTCCGCACGCACACTCGCAGGGCGAGCCACGTTGACGATCGACAGGGAGGCCCGCGCGAACGAGGTTGTCCTCGATACGCGCGCACTCACAATCGAGGGGATCTCGGACCCTGACGGCAGAGGGCTCCAGTTTGCGCTGGGCCCCGAAGACCCGATTCTCGGACAGCCGCTCACGGTACAGCTGCCCGAACGCGTTCGCGAAATCAGGATCGACTACCGGACGTCCCCGACCGCTGATGCCCTGCAGTGGCTCTCGCCGGAACAGACCTCAGGCGGAAAGCATCCGTACCTCTACTCGCAGGGTCAGGCGATTTTGACCCGCACATGGATCCCGACGCAGGACAGCCCGGGCATCCGCCAGACGTACTCCGCCCGCATCGTCGTTCCGCGCGAGCTGCGCGCGGTGATGAGCGCAGAGCATCTCACCCCGGACGGAGTGGAGGTAGCTGACGGCCGCGCATTCGAGTTCCGCTTGACCACTCCTGTGCCGCCCTACCTGATCGCCCTGGCCGCAGGAGACATCGTGTTCCAGCCAATCGGGGCGCGTACTGGTGTGTTCGCCGAGCCACAGGTCGTCAAGGGAGCAGCTGCGGAGTTCGCTGATCTCGAGGGGATGGTCACGCGGGCGGAGGCGTTGCTGGGCCCGTACCGCTGGGGACGCTACGACGTGCTCGTGCTGCCCCCCTCGTTCCCGTTCGGAGGGATGGAGAACCCGCGGCTGACGTTTGCGACTCCCACGATACTTGCGGGGGACCGTTCGCTCGTGTCACTGATCGCCCACGAACTGGCGCATTCCTGGTCCGGCAATCTGGTGACGAACGCCACCTGGCGCGACTTCTGGCTCAACGAAGGGTTCACCTCGTACGTCGAGCTTCGCATCATGGAGGCGTTGTACGGACCCGAGCGTGCCGCGATGCTCGAGGTGCTCGAACATCGTGAGCTGCACGAGGAGATCACCCGGCTCGGCGGGACCGAGTCGCCTGACACCATCCTCCACGTCGACTTGCGCGGCAAGGATCCGGATGCCGGCATGACGCAGATACCGTACGCGAAGGGGGCGGCGCTGCTGCGGCTGATGGAAGAGACGGTCGGTCGCGAGCGCTTCGATGCGTACCTCCGCTCGTACTTCGACCGGCACGCATTCAGTTCGATTACGACGGACGTGTTCGTGAAGGACGTTCGTTCACACCTGCTCGACGGCAAAGACGATCTGGCAAGTGGACTACGGCTGGAAGAATGGCTGTATCGGCCGGGCCTTCCAAACAATGCGCCGGTGCCACGATCTCCGGCTCTGGATGCTGTCGAGGCGCAGGCGCGTGCCTTTGCCGGCGGGGCAAAGGCTCCCTCCGTCGAAACCGGCGACTGGACGACCCAGGAGTGGCAGCATTTCCTGACCTCCCTGCCCCCGGACCTCACGAGTGACCGGCTCGCGGATCTCGACGGCACCTTCCGGCTGACGGAGAGAAGAAACAGCGAGGTGCTCTTTGCCTGGCTGCGAGTGGCCATTCGCGCCCGCTACGAGCCGGCCATGCCGGCGCTCGAGCGGTTCCTCACGTCGCAGGGGCGCCGCAAGTTCCTCCGCCCGCTCTACGAAGATCTGATGGCAACCCACTGGGGAAAGCCGGAAGCCAGGCGCATCTACGCGAGAGCGCGTCCCCTCTACCACTCCGTGGCAACGACGACGCTGGATCCGATCGTCGGGGGGAATTGAACCGGGCTGCGCAACTCGCTCTGCCCGCCGTGCACGACTGTCAGGGCAGGTCGATGAGCCTCCAGTCGCCAGACGCCAGCTCGCGCTCGGCGAACTGCCAGATGACGACTCGCTTGCGCGACAAGCGAGCCGAATCAGCGCGCTGCAGCATCTCGCGCGTCGCGTACGCCCCGGCATCGTTCTGCACAAAACGGTCAACCGGGCGGCCGAGCCCCGCACTCACGTGCTCGACAAGGCCGGCCGAGTCTCCCCAGCCGCGCGATGCGAGCGCGTAGATGTTGCTGAAGCTGTCGCCGAGCACGAGGACGTCGGCTTCCGGATCGGAGCGCCACGGAGTGCCGTCAGCCTGCAGGACCCTCCGGATGAGGACAGCCTCGGCCGCGTAGCGCGTCTGCCCCTCGGGCAGATCGAGCATCACGGTCGTGTCGCCGGTGTTGCTGACCTCCCGCTCCTCGTATCGATACCCCGGCGCCGCTGCTGCCGGAAGCTCCACGTGCTCCCGGATGAACGCGGCCAGCCGCTCGGCGGCGAGCTCCATCCCTTCGGGCCGCCAGTGGGTGTCTGTCGCCAGGTACTGGGGGGCGGAAGGTCGTCGTGCTGCGGCCAGCTGTGGCGACGGGTCGAAGACGGTAATGCCCTCCCGCCTGAGCTCCTCGAGCAGCGGCTGGAACGATCCGTTGTGCAGCGGCTCGCGGGGCTCCTCCAGACGCGGCGTGAGCTTTTCCGGATGCACCGCCGGCTTCACGGGCGTTGGCATCAGCACCAGCAGGATTCCGCGATCGGCAAGCTGGCGGTGGAACTGCCGGATAGCCGGCCGCGGATCGGGAGCCGGCACAGCGGTCCACTCGTCGGCGGACGCCGCACGCCGGCGGAGCTGGCGCTCGTCGAGAAACGGTGGACCGGTGACGTAGTCCACATCCGTCCGGTAGAAGAGCCATCCATCGCGTCCGAGATATACGCGCTCGTTCCCCGCGCCAAGTGCTCCGCTGAGGAGACGCTGCGCCGGCGGGCGCAGCGCCCGACCCAGGACAGAGCTTTCGTCAAGGACATTCTCGAACGCCGCGATCTCAGCGAGCGCGGTGCGGTTTGCGCTCATGGCGCGGTTCCACGCGCGCCATCCTCCTCCAAGATCCTGCGACCCGGGCCCCGCACTGACGGCCGACGGCATGGCGAAGAGCCGTCGCCACGGGCTCGTGGCCGCCGGATCGCCGCCGGCAAGGGTCTCGACCAGCAGAACCGCGAGGAGAGCCGCAAGAAACACGACCGTCAGCAGGAGCGCCAGGCGGGGATCGATTGCGGTGTGGCCCACCTCGACCCGGGCGATCTCTTCGCGAGTCATGTCCGAGGTCGGCAACGGGTTCAGGTCGGGCATCAGAAAATGAAGTAGATGAACGGGTTGAACGCCTGGGTCGTGAGAGCCAGCACGGCAAGGGTGAACAGCCCAAGGATCGCGATCGCCTTTGGGGCGGTGATCGTGCGCGTCCAGTCCCAGGTCTGCGGACATCCCCAGATCACGCCAGCGGCAACGACGAACGTGCCGAGGTAATACGGTGAGTAGATGACACCGGAAAGGAGTTGGGATCCGGGGTCCACAGCGCCCACGCCGCCCATGTGCCCCAGGTATCGCAGCGCAGCCGGGAGATCAGGCGCGCGGAAGAACACCCATGTCACCAGAACCAGAACAAACGTCAACGCCATACGGGCAGGGCCCGGCAGCCCCCCGTAGAGCGCGGCCCGTCCACGCAGCCGCTCGAGGGCAAGCAGGACGCCGTGCAGCCCACCCCAGATGGCGAAGTTCCAGGCGGCCCCGTGCCAGAGCCCCCCGAGCAGCATCACCAGGAACAGGTTGACGTACGTACGGACGGGCCCTTTCCGGTTGCCGCCGAGCGGCACATACAGATAGTCCCTCAGCCAGGTCGACAGCGAGATGTGCCACCGATGCCAGAACTCCGTAATCGATTTCGAGCGGTAAGGAGAATCGAAGTTCTTGGGAAAGACGAACCCGAGCATCAACCCGAGCCCGATTGCCATGTCCGAGTAGCCGCTGAAGTCGAAGTAAATCTGGAACGCGTAGGCCGTTACCCCGTACCACGCATCGAGCACCCCGACGCCACCGGCGCCAAACGCCAGGTCCGCAACCTTTCCGCACGGGTTGGCGAGGAGCACCTTCTTGGCGAGCCCCACGCAGAAGAACGCGACGCCGCGCGAGAACTTCGTCACGGTGTGCGTACGGGACCGGAGTTGGTCGGCAACTTCCGAGAAGCGGATGATCGGGCCGGCAACCAGTTGCGGGAACATCGACACGTAGCAGGCGAAGTCGATGAAGTTGCGGATTGCTGGAGCGCGCCGGCGGTACACGTCAATCGTGTAGCTCATCGACTGGAACGTGTAGAAGCTGATCCCGAGCGGCAGCGTCACGCGAATCGCCGCGTCGAAAGAGACCGGCAGACCAAGCGCGCGCGCGATGACCTCGGCGCTCTCCACCCCGAAATTGAAGTACTTGAAGAAGCCCAGCAGCCCGAGGTTGCTACAGATCGACACCACCAGGGCCCGGCGCGCCCGGCGGCCGTCATCCGGGCCTGACGCCGCGCCGATGACCAGGCCGCAGATGTAGTCCACGACGGTCGACGAGAACAGCAGGAGGACGAAGAGCGGATTGGCCCAGCCGTAGAAGAGATAGCTGAGCGCCGTCAGGACGAGGTGTTTCGCCCGCAGCGGCGCGGCGTAGTAGAGCAGGAGCGCCGCTGGAAGGAAGTAGAAGAGAAAGAGGTAGGAGCTGAAGACCATCCGGCGCGCGGTGTTCCTATCGCACCGTCAGGCACTGCCGCGTTCGATTCATGGGTGCATGGCTATGCTACGCGTGAACCCCGGCGAAGAAAAGCCAGCCAAAGCCCATCCGTATCTTCTGGGATACGATCGGCGTGCCGATGGTCGTGACCGCTCTGGTCATTCTGCTGCTGATCCTGCTGAACGCCCTGTACGTCGCGGCAGAGTTTTCGGCTGTCGGCGTGCGCCGGACCCGGCTTCGCAGCCTCGCGGAAGACGGCAATCTCCTCGCCCGGCGCATCCTGCCGGTTATCGAGAGCCCGCACGAACTCGACCGGTACATCGCAGTCTCTCAGGTCGGCATCACGCTGACCAGCCTGGTGCTCGGTGCGTACGGCCAGGCGGCGGTTGCTCCCCGGCTCGCCGGCCTGATGGAGCATCTCGGCGGGCCGGAGATGGCCTCTGCACAGTCCGCTGCGGCCCTCACGGTGCTGCTCGTTCTCAGCGCGGCACAGATGATCCTCGGCGAGCTCGTACCGAAGTCGATCGCCCTCAGCAGGCCGACCCAGACGGCGCTCGCCACGGTCCTCCCCATGCAGTGGTCCCTCCGGCTGCTTTCCTGGGCAATCCGCGTGCTGAACGGAAGCGGCACGCTGCTCCTGCGTCTCATGCGCGTTCCCTCCACCGGGCACCGCCACGTCCACTCGCCGGAGGAGATCGAGCTGTTGATCGCCGAAAGCCGAGACGGGGGGCTGCTCGAACCGGAGGAGCAGGTCCGCCTCCATCGCGCACTGCAGCTCGGCCTCCGGACGGCAGGCGAGCTGATGGTGCCTCGCGCCCGCCTCTCGGCGATCGCCATCACGACCCCGCTCCCCGATGTTCTCCGCGCCGTCATCGCCAGCCCTTACAGCCGCCTGCCGGTCTACCGGCGCCATGTAGACAACATCGTCGGCATCCTGCACACGAAAGATCTGGTGACGGAGTACGTCGAAGGCAGACGGGCCCTCTCCCTCGCGCCGCTCGTACGGCCCATCGCCCGCGTGCAGCACGACATGCCGGCGGATCGGCTGATTGCTTTCCTGCGGGAGCGCCGGACGCACCAGGCGCTGGTTCTGGATTCCTCCGGCCGCGTGGCCGGCTTCATCACGCTGGAAGACGTGGTGGCCGAGCTCCTGGGAGATGTGACCGACGAGTTCAAGATGGCCCGCCTGCGGTCTGCCCGCACGGCCGCTGGAGAGGACGGATGATCGAGTTCACGATCATCGCCGCCCTGATCCTGCTCAACGGGGTGTTCGTTGCCGCGGAGTTCGCAATCGTTGTCGCCCGGCGGGCCGCGATCGATACCCGGGCCGAGCAGGGAGACCGCCTGGCGCTGCTCGTCCAGTCCGTGCTTCGTGACACGCGCCGGCAGGATCGGTACATCGCCACGGCGCAGCTCGGAATCACTCTGGCGAGCCTCGGCCTCGGCATGTATGGCGAACACGTCCTCGCTGACGCCCTCTACGCCCTGATCGGCTCGACCGGCGCCCCTGCCTGGCTTCTTGCCCACGGCGTCGCCAGCGTGCTCGCCGTCGCCATCCTCACCTACTTTCACATCGTCATCGGGGAGATGGTGCCCAAGTCGCTGGCCCTCCAGCATGCGAACAAACTCGTGGTCTGGATTACTCCGCCGATGCTGTGGACGACGACCCTGCTCTTTCCGGTGGTCGTGGCGCTGAACGGCATCGGCAACGGCCTGCTGCGACTGGTGGGGGTGAGCAGGCAGCTGCAGACGGCCGACCAGTACTACACCCCGGAGGAGCTGCAGTTCATCGTGCAGGAGAGCGGCAAGCTTGGAGCCCTGAAATCCGACTCCAGTCAGATGCTCCAGGAGCTCTTCGAATTCGGGGATCTCACCGCCGGGCAGGTCATGGTGCCGCGGGTGCGGGTCTCGGGCATCTCCGTAGGGATGCCGCCGGACCGCATCCGCACGCTGCTGCGCGAGACCGCGCACACACGCTACCCCGTGTACGAGAAGGACCTTGATCACATCCTCGGGATGGTCCACAACAAGGACCTGCTGGCGCTGTTGCTCGATGAGGAAGCGCTGACGGCCGAACACGCCAGGCCGCTGCCCGTCGTGCCTGAAACCGCTCCGCTCGACACCGTGCTGAACACCATGCGCCGCGAACGGACCCAGATGGCGGTTGTAATCGACGAGCACGGCGGCACGGCAGGGGTCGTGACGCTCGAGGACCTTTTCGAAGAAGTTGTCGGGGATATCGAAGAAGGGCAGGCCTCAGGCACGCATGTCTTCATCGATTCGCAGGGACGGCTGCGGGTGCCCGGCACGATGCGCGTCAACGAGGTCGGACAGGAGTTCGAGCGGGACATCGAGCACGAGGAAGTGGACAGCGTCAGCGGGCTGATTCTCACGCTCCTCGGGCGTCCGCCCGAGGTCGGCGATGCGGTGCAGTACGAGCGCCTGCACTTCGAGGTGACGGCGGTCAAGGGGCACGGTGTCGAGGAGTGCGCGGTCACCCTGATACCCGCTTCCTCCCCGGGCACCACTGACGAGACGTAAGAAGGCCCCGACGGTTCAGGACCTGCCGGTGCCGCGAGCGAACAGGCTGCGCGCCGTGAGCTCGTGCGGACGAAGGCCGGCTGCCCTGGCAAGGTCGCGCTGCGGGGGCGGCAGCGTGGAGGGGAAGCGCCATTCGTCGGCCCGGCCCCCGGCCTCGAGAAAGGCGCGGGACCACTCAGCCCACCAGGGGGACATCCTTCGGGCGATGGGTTCGACGATCAGGACGGCCGTGCCGGCGGCTGCCGCCTCCAGGAGTCGGGCAAGCATCCCCTGCCGCGCTGGCGCCGGCAATTCGTTCATGGCATAGGCAGCCAGGATCGCCGTGGCCCGGCCGCCACCGAGCCGCGCCCTCGCGAGGTCCCCCTGAGCGGCCCGGCCCGTGAGACCCAGCATGCCGTACGTCCAGTTCGCCTCTGAGACAGCCCACGGATGCCGGTCCACGCCGGCGATCCGCACGCCCGTCCGCTGCAGGGCCCATGCGGCCCCCGCTGCCCCCGTGCCGCAGCCCAGATCGTAAACCTGCGAAATCGTGTCGGATGCCGAGGGCAGCCCGCGGACGATGTGATCGACGACGAGGAAGTGCAGCGGGCCGTAGAACAGCGCGAAGGCGGCACGTTTCCCCGCTCCGGAGAGCGCTCCCCCCTCGGCAAGTCTGCCCCGCCGCTCCACATAGCAGGATGACAACGCGCGGAGCGCACGCCCCACTTCCGCGGGGGTCAGGTCCGCGAAGTGCAGCTTTTCGAGCCCCTCGAGCCACTGACCGACACGGTCCCCCCTCTCTTCGCGGCCGGTCATCGGCCCCACCAGAATTTTCGATTCCATGTATAGATTAACTCCCGGCGAACTGATATCGTCCGTTCGAAAGGGTGACCTCGTCTCGGGAACAGGTGACGACGTAATTGTTACCGCAGCGGAATCCGACGTAAACAACAGGGTGTCGGGCGGTACGGGGCGGACTGAAGGAAATTTTCGCGGGTCGGGCCGGGCGCCTTTTTTGCACCACACATTTTTTTCAAGAGACAACGTTGTCGTCGTTGAATGACTACCAGAGACCCGTGAGGTCCGGAGGTCTGCTTCGCCTCGCGCGAGCAGGTTCGGGGAAGGTCAGTCATCCCGTCAACGTCTCTCCCCCGGAGGAGTCCCCATGGTGAGCGAGCGCCAGGCATTCGGCGAAGGCTTGAAGCGGCACCGCGAGCGCCGCGGCATCACGCTGGCGGTGATCTCTGAGGCCTCGAAGATCGCAAAGCCACTGTTCGCCAGCCTCGAGCGGGGGGACTGCTCGAGATGGCCGACAGGGATTTACGGGCGGGCGTACGTCCGCGCCTACGCCGAGGCGGTCGGGTTGAACCCCGAGGAGATCGTGGAGGAGTTCGCTGCGCTGTTCTGTGGCGGCCCTTCGCCCGATGGCTCCACTCGCCTGGCGGGCCGCAGCCGGAGGGGCGGCGGAGTCCTGCGTCTCTCGATGGTGGAGGAGCCCGGCGTGGCACCGCAGCGGGCCCGGCAGTGGGGTCTTGCGGGAGTCGATCTCCTGATGGCCTCGGTGGTGGCGTGGGCCACCCATGCCCTGCTCGATCCTGGCGTCGCGATCACGGTCGCCAGCGGCCTCGCCTATCACGCGGCCGGTCGTGCCGTCACAGACGAGCCTGTTGCCGCCTGGCTGTATCGGCGGATTCGAGCCGCGTCGGAACCGCCGGCCCAGGTTTCCGCGGTTGAGCAGGACGTGCCGGTTGGCGACGCGGCCAGCACGGCCGCCTGACGGCACCCGCCACTCCTACTTCGAGAACATCTTCCACCGCAGCCCGATACGGAACGTCCGGCCGTTCTGCGGGATGTCGTCCTGAAGATGTGAATCAGAGGCGGGGTCGCTGTAATGCGCGTTGAACAGGTTCCTGAGGCTGCCGATCAGCTCGAACCGCCCGCTCACAGGCGCAATCATGGTGACACTGGCCGTCCCCGCGGGCGCCAGCATCGCGCCTTCCAGCGTGCGACGGCTTCCGAGGGCCAGCACCTCCAGCGCCACCGACGAGCGCGTCGACGGTCCCGGCATGCTCAGGCGGAATTTGCCCATCTGTCCGGGAGAGTTGACCAGCGTCGTGTTCGTCTCGAGATCCTTGGCGCGCTGGAGGGCATAGCTCATCAGACCCTGGATGCCATGGCCCAGGCGCATCTGCGCCTCGAGCTCCAGCCCCCGGGCACGCACATGGCCTCCATTGATGAACGTGGTACCCGAGAACGTCTCCGGGTCGAGCGTGAGCGTAATCAGCCCGTCGGCCTGATACCAGTACGTCGAGACGGACGTGCGGAGCCAGTCGTTCGTGTAGCGTTCCCACACAATTTCGTGTGTGTCGATCGACTCGGGGCTGGGATTGACGTCGTTCACCCCGTGCCCGAAGTAGAAGTCGTTCAGTTCGTACGCGTTCGGCGTGCGGAAGGCGCGGCCGTAGAGATACTTGAACGACTCACTCGACGACGGTGTGAAGATGAGTGCGGTGCGGGGCGTGACCTTCAGGAAGTCCTCGTACTGGTCGTAGCGCAGCCCGCCGTTCAGGATCAGCCAGCGCTTGAACTTGATCTCGTCCTGGACGTACACCGCGCTCTGGACGGAGGACCGGTTCGTCACGAAGAGCGGCATAACCGGATCGATGAACCCGCCCCGCTGATCCTGGTGGACGTTGTCGATGATCTCGGTGCCCGCCGTCAGGATCTGCCTGCCCGGCAGCGGACGGGTGAACCGGACGCCTGCCGTCCATCGGCTGCCGAGCACCGTGTTCCGCGCGACCATCAGCCGCCGGCCGGTGTCCGCCCCGTCGTAGGGGTACGTCCCGTCGTAGGAGAACTGATCGAACGAGCCGCGGAACGTAATCCGGTTGGGGCCGAACACGTGCGCGTACTCCGCGTCCACCAGGGTGTGGCGGTCTGTTGTCTGCTCACGCGCGTCCTGCTCGTTGAACAGGGTGCCAAACGAGGCAGTGGGCACGTCCTTCTGCCGCCGCCCGTATGCACCCGTGAGGGTGAGCTTCTTGAAGTGCAGCTGCCCGTAGAACTGGCCCAGCCGCTCACCATCGAGCCCCTCCGCAGTGCCGTTGTTCGTTGCGGGCGTGTCGAACGCCGGAAAGTACAGCTTCTTGACACCAGTGCTCTGCTCGACGGTTCCCGACAGTGCGAAGTCGAGCCCGTTGGCCAGGCGGCGGCCCGTGCTCACGCGCGCAAGCCGGGTACCCAGCGACCCCCCCTCGAGGGTCACCGCGGCGCCGTCGAGTGAGGCGCCCGACCGGGTGATCACGTTGACGACGGCAAAGAACGCGCTGTCCCCGTAGAGGGAGGACGCCGGTCCGCGGATGATCTCCACGCGCTGGAACATGGCCGCGTCGATCCCGAACTCCGCCCCTATTTCCGCCTGGCCGAAGACGTTGTCGTTGACACGATGCCCGTTCACCAGCAGCAGGATGCGGCTGTTGTAGTCACCCGGCTTCCCGAACCCCCGCGTGCCCAGCAGGCTGAAGTTGCGGTCGTCGGTCACGTACATCCCGCGCACCCCGCGCAGGATGTCGGCCAGGGTGCGGTACCCGTATCTGGCGATCTCTTCCGCCGTGATGAAGGAGACCGATGCCGGTGCCTCCGTGACGGGCTGAATCCGTTCCGAGGCACCGACAACGCGCCCCGCGTCGAGGCGCATCAGTTCCTCGATACTGAGGTCGCGCAGCGGTTGCTGGGCCGCAGCGGTCCGCGGCATCGCGGCAAGGAGCAAGAGGAGGAGAACCCGGCGCAGCGTGCCAGAACGTCTATGCATGTGAAAGTCTCTTGGGTCCGGGGGTCCCGGATCCCGCCTGTCGAAAACGATAGAGTCATTGCACCGGTACCCCGGATCCCTGATGGACGTGCTGTGCCAGTCCGAGCAGCCTGGAACTGAGATCGAGCCGTGCCTGCCTGGCCCGGTAGAGGTTTACGTTGAACGCGATTCTCCCCGTGTCCACGAAGAGATGCAGCATGCCCCCGAGGCGCCGGAAGTCGTCCGCATCGCCGATGGTCAGCACGGGTGCGTTCTGCACGGCTTGCAGCACCGCCGTGATTTGAGACGTGGTGAGGCCGGACACATAGAGCATGTGACAGGACTGCAACGGCCCGTCAGGCTGGACGCGCAGGACGTTGACGCTGCGGCGCGACTTGCCACGCCCCTTCCCCGCCCGTTCGAGCGCCTCGGCCTGGCGGAGGTCACCCACCACGCATGCGTTGACAGGAGACGAGGCTGGCAGAGCGTCCGGGGGCCACTCGGTGAAACTCTCGATGTTCACCAGGAACGCCGCCTTCAGCGCCGGCTCGGTGACCTCCTGCGTCTGGACGACCGAGGGTGGCAGCAGAAGCACGGCGAGCGCCACGCCGATGCGCCAGACCCAGCGCGCGATGCGACGGCCAGGCCCTTCCGGTGAGCGTTTCACAACACGCACTCGGGCGACGCGGGCGCGACGGGTGACGTGGCGGCATCCGACGGCGCGGCGCCGTAGTAGGCAAACTTCCGCTCGTAATCCAGACCCATTCCGAACGGGAACTCGTGATAGGCCCAGAGCACCAGCCGATCGGGTCGCACGTGCGGTGGCATGGCCCGCAGGATGTCCTCCTGCAGCGTTCCGAGCGAAACCGGCGAGCCGGCGAGCTGTACGTGCAACGTGCACTCGTCCCCGGCGAATGCCACGCGGAACGCCCCCGTCAACAGACGCGCTGCGTGATGGTCGGCATACAACGCGTCCTTGTAGAAGCCGACGTGCGACCCGTTCGGCAATTCCTCGTTCTCGCGGCCCCGGAATGCCAGAAGCGCCTGGGGAAGCTCGCCCGGCACGACGACGCCGTGGCGGTGCATGAGCTCTTCGACGTGCGCCGGCCCGAGCACCCGGGCCACGTCTCCAGTCTGATACCGCAGCAGGGGAACTGCCCGGTCAGGGTCCAGCATGGAGATCGTCATGCGCCCGTACCCCCTCGCACCTGCGTCAAGGATCTCGATGAAGGTGCGGCGTGGATTGTAGGTGAAGATCATGG
>JACCXG010000568.1 GCA_013697225.1 Acidobacteriota bacterium | reverse complement strand
CAGGTGCAGGCGCTCATCATCAACGCCGGGGGAATCGTCGCATACTACCCGAGCAAGTTTCCGCTGCACCATCGCGCAGAGTTTCTGAAGGACCGGGATCTCTTCGGCGAGTTGACGAAAGCCGCCCATGACGACGGGCTGTTCGTAATGGCGCGCATGGACTCGAACCGTACGGCGGCGGATTTCTTCCAGGCGCATCCAGACTGGTTTGCGCGCGATCGCGACGGGCAGCCGTATCGGGCGGCGGACAAGTACATCGCCTGTATCAACAGCCCCTATTACGACGAGTATCTGCCGGGGGTGCTGCGGGAAATCATCGAGCGGTCCCGCCCGGAGGGCTTCACGGACAACAGCTGGGCGGGGCTGGGGCGCAACAGCATCTGCTACTGCGCCAATTGCGAGCGGACCTTCCGGGCGAAGACGGGAGAGGCGCTCCCGCGTGCTGCGGACTGGGACCATCCGGTGTACCGCGAGTGGATCATGTGGAGCTACTCGCGGCGGGTTGAGCTGTGGGAGCAGAACAACCAGGTGACGCGGACAGCCGGAGGGCCGGATTGCATCTGGTCCGGGATGAACAGCGGGAGCGTCACCAGCCAGGCGCGGTCATTCCGGGATCTGCGGGAGATTTGCCGGCGTGCCGACATCCTGATGCTCGATCACCAGGCGCGCGATGACGCCAGCGGGTTCCAGCAGAACGGGGACACGGGCAAGCGGGTCCACGGCTTGATGGGATGGGACAAGCTCGCGCCGGAGTCCATGGCCATGTACCTGATTCGCCCCGGGTACTTTCGGGTGGCGAGCCAGGCGCCGGCCGAGTCGCGGATGTGGATGCTGGCGGGGATTGCGGGCGGCATCCATCTGTGGTGGCACCATATCGGGGCCTATCACGAGGACCGGCGCATGTATGGCACGGCCGAACCGGTAACCCGCTGGTGGAAGGCGCACGAGCGGTATCTGACCGGGCGCCAGCCGGTGGCGAGTGTGGGCGTGGTATGGTCCCAACGCAATACGGACTTCTTCGGCCGCGAGGAGGCCGAGGAACGGGTCGATGCGCCGTATACGGGACTCATGCACGCGCTCGTGCGCGCGCGGATCCCGTATCTGCCGATCCATGCCGACGACATCGAGCAGCAGAGCGGCGGGCTGAAGCTGCTGATCCTGCCGAATCTCGGCGCCCTGTCGGATGCGCAGGCGGAGGCCATCCGGCGGTTCGTGCAGCAGGGCGGCTCGATCCTGGCGACGGGGGACACGGGCCTGTATACAGAATGGGGCGATCCCCGGCCCGACTTCGTGCTGGCGGATCTGTTCGGCTGCAACCGGGTAGAGGCGGCGCCGAGGCTGATCCGCCCAGAGGCCGCGCCTCCGCCGGGCGGGGCTGCCGCCTTCGGTCGGGATTTCCGTAGCCACACGTACCTGCGGTTGAGCCCGGAGTGGGGGGCGCGTGTGGATGGGCCGCGCACTGGCGATGAGCCGGCGCCGGGAGGTGACCGGCACCCGGTGCTGCGGGGGTTCGACGATACCGACATTCTGCCGTTCGGCGGCACGCTCGCACCGTTGAAAGTGGCCTCCACTGCACTCGTGCCGCTGACGTTCGTGCCGCCGTTTCCCGTGTATCCACCGGAAACAGCCTGGATGCGCGAGCCGAGGACCGACATTCCCGGACTCGTCCTGTCGCAGCACGGCCGCGCGCGCGTCGCCTATCTGCCGGCGGATCTCGACCGCCAGTACGCGCGGCAGCTGCTCCCGGATCATGCCGCGCTCCTCGCCAACATCGTGCGGTGGGCCGCCGAGGGCAGTCTGCCGCTGGAGGTCGAGGGCACCGGCCTGATCGACTGCCATCTGTACCGGCAGGAGGGCCGGCTGATTCTGCACCTGGTGAATCTGACGAGCGAAGCCACGTGGCGCGCGCCGTTGCACGAGCTGATCAAGGTGGGACCGCTCACGGTGAAGCTTCGCCTGCCGCCAGGCATGCGGCAGCCGACCGCGCGTCTGCTGGTGTCCGAGGCGGCACGGCCAGTGGCCGTCCAGGACGGGATGGCGGTGATCGAAATCCCCTCCATCCTCGACCACGAACTCCTCGTCCTCGGGTAGCTGAGAAGCCAACGCAGAAGATGTTCTTGAACTTGGGTCACGCGTGTCTCTATCGAGCCGCCGCCGGCTCGCCCGCCCGGCACAGCCGTATCGATCATGGACGATCGACGTACGGAACTCCGGCGGTTTGCTGTGAAGGACCGCGTGGTCCTGATATCCGTCACCGAAGGTTCACAAGTGAGGTGGGGTTGTGGCACTTACACGAAGCTGGACATTTCAGGTTCGAAGCCGAACTGGTCTCTTCGGCTCCGCGGGGGCTTCGCTTTGGCTGCTGTTATCCGCCAGTCCTGTTCTGGCTCAGTTCGACGCAGGCCAGGTCGCAGGCTTCATTCGCGACACGTCCGGCGGGGTCGTCCCGGGCGTGAGCGTGACGGCTACCAATGAGGGAAATGCCCAGACACGCGTGGCGGTGAGCAACACCGAGGGCTATTACGTATTCCCCAGTCTGCTGGTAGGCACCTACACCATCTCCGCGGAACTACCTGGCTTCAACCGCTTCATCACCACCGGCGTCCGGTTGAGCGCCGCCGCGCGAATCAGCGTGGATATGACCCTGAACGTGGGGCAGCTTACGGATACCGTGGAAGTGCAGGCCGCCGCCATGCTCGTGGAGAGCCCGGTGCTGGGGCGCACTGTTGGAGAGCAGCAGATTCAACAGCTGCCGCTCAGCGGCCGCAATCCCGTCTTTGTCGCCCGCTTGCAGGCCGGCGTGGTAGGTGGGCGGCTGGGCAATTTCGGAGGCACCAGCATCGGCACCGGGATTCAGTCGATCAGTGGCGGGCGCGCCAATGATGTCCTCATCACGGTGGACGGAGCAATCGCGAACCGCACACGTTCTACTGAGGACACGATGCTGGGCGCCCAGCACGTGGATACGGTGCAGGAAGTTCAGGTGCTGACCTCGAACTATTCGGCCGAGTACGGGCGGGCCTCGTCCGGCATCGTGCGCATGGTGACGAAAGGCGGGACCCAGCACTTCCGCGGAACGCTGACGGAGCTGTTCCAGAACGATGCGCTGAACGCCAACACGTGGGCTCGTAACCGCAGCGGCGATCCACGGCTGTCGCAGTCTCCTCCGTCCTGGCGGTACAATCAATTCGGCTTTGCTCTTGGAGGGCCGATCTTCATCCCGGGCAGGTTCAACAGCGATCGCAGCCGGCTGTTCTTCTTCTGGGGGGAAGAGTGGATTCGTCGCCGTCAGGAGGTGACACAGCTCCTCACCGTGCCCTCGATGGCGATGCGCAACGGCGATTTCAGCGAACTGCTGGATCCGAGAAATCCTTTTTTCGCCCGGGCACGAGTGATCACCGATCGGCAGACAGGGCAGCCGTTTCCCAACAACATCATTCCTGCAGACCGCATCAGCCCGCAGGGTCAGGCGCTCCTGAGAGTGCATCCGGAACCCATCCCCGGTTTTCTCCAGGGTACAGCCAACTGGATCGGAACCTTCGATGCCTGGCAGGATCAGCGGAAGGATACGGCCAGGATTGACTACCGGTTGAGCGATCGGACCAACCTGGCGTTTCGCGCCACGCACATACCATATCGGTTCAATACGGTCGTCAGCTCGACGCGATTCGACGAGCTGTGGTCCCGACCCAACCGCACGGCGGTCGTGACGGCCACGAGCACCCTTTCGTCCACGTTCGTGAACGACTTTACCGTGTCGGTCTCGTCGGACGGTCTGGGCGAGGCGAACCCCGACCCGGCTTGCGGTGCGCGCTGCCAGCGCAGCACGTACGGCGTGAGCTATCCGTTGCTGTTTCCGGCCGAATCGAAACTTGATCCCGAGAAGCTTCCGACCCTGACCGTGACGGGGCTGAGCACGCTCGACAACGGACCGTATCCAGGCTCCTGGGCCGGCTATACCTTCGCCGTGAGCAACAACATGACCAAGGTGGTGAGGACCCATACGGTGAAATGGGGGGTTCTCATCGAGCGATCGGGTCAGAACGACCAGATCCATGCGACGACCGCTTCTGCGCCGGCCACGAACAACCAGAACGGGGCGTTCCGCTTCTTCGATACCGGGCATCCGCAGGCGACCGGTCTGGCGATCGCGAACGTCCTGCTCGGGCATTTCAACGATTACTCGGAGTTCGGCGCCAAGCCGATGACGCCCTTCGTGGGAACCGGATTCGACTGGTTCGTACAGGACAGCTGGAAAGTGGGCCAGAGGCTGACCCTGGACGCGGGTGTGCGCCACTCGATCTGGCAGCCATGGCACAGCAAATGGAACACGATCTCGATGTTCCACCCCGAGTTCTACGATCCGGCTCAGGCGGCGGTCATGGACCGGACAGCGGGCTTCATCGTGAGCGGCAACCGCTATAACGGTATCGTCCTGCCTGGCGACGGTCCAACGGAGAGCGCCCGGAGCCGTTTCCCCTTCCTCCAGGATTTCACACACCTCTACCACGGACTGCCGGCAGGCTTTGCCCAGACTCACAAGCGAGACTTCCAGCCGCGGATTGGCTTCGCCTATAAGCTGAATGACAAGACCATCGTTCGGACAGGTGTCGGAAAGTTCTTCAACAGGACCGGCATCAACCGGGATCTGGCGCAAGGCGGGCAGCCGCCGTTCATGGAGCAGGTCACCGTCATCAACGGCAGCGTGGATACGCCAAGCGGCGCCCAGCGGCGGGACTTTCCGTTTACCATCACCGCGCAGGAGACCACGCTGAAGCACCCCAGTGCGTGGACCGGGAATGTCACGCTGCAGCGGCAATTGCCCGCAGCGCTCTCCGTGGAAGTGTCCTACGTGGGGCGGCGCGGCTATGACAACCAGCGGAAGCGTAACATCAACCAGCTGCTGCCTGGGACAGTTCAGGCGAACCCGGGAGTCAATCCCAACTCCCTCCGGCCGTTTCTCGGGATGGGCATCATTGGCCTGGCCGAGAATTCCGGAAGGACGCAGTACGACTCGCTGCAGATCAGCGCGAACCGGCGCCTCTCGGCGGGCCTCCAGTTCGGTGTCGGCTATACCTATTCCCGGAACATGGACAACGGCTCCGGCGAGATCGAGCTCCTGCCGGACGCCTACGATGACTCGGCCTATTGGGGAATTTCGGACCTCGACCGACCGCACGTGCTGGTAGCGAACTACATCTACCAGCTGCCCTCTCCAGCCGGCTCACGCCTGATCCGGGGGCTCCTTGGTGGATGGTCGGTGGCGGGGATTTTTCAGGCCCAGTCCGGGGAGCCCTTTTCCGTCCGCCACAGTGCGGACCACGCGGGTATCGGCCCGGGTAGCGGAAATCAGTTCTGGCATCAGGTGGGTGATCCGCGGCAAGTCACGCGAACGGCCTTCACGGATTCGGCCGTGTGGTTCAATCGGGACGCGTTCGTCCAGCCGGCGCCGGGAACATTCGGCGTACAGCCCCGCAATGGCCTGCGCAACCCCGGCTTCTGGGACTGGAACGTGTCCGTCCTCCGCAGCCTCCGGCTGATGCACGATCACACGCTCGACTTTCGCTGGGAGGCCTTCAACGCACTGAACCACCCCACGCTCGGCGGAGCCAACAGGAATCCCACCAGCGGCTCCTTCGGGCTGGTGACCAGCAAGGTCGGTAGCCGAACCATGCAGTTCGTCCTGCAGTATCGCTTCTAGCTGAGAGGCTGTATCAAGACCCCGATGATCGAGATCGATTACTTCTGCACGGCCGGCAAATTCAAATTGTCCTTGATCACAGCCTCGTCGGTGGAACCCCGTTGCGGCTCGCACTCGCCGGCACGGCAGACGGCGTATCTCTCGAAGGACTCGGCCATGGCGGCGTGGCTCTATAATTGCGCATGGACGCTGCACGGCTTGACGATCTGGTCCGGAAACACGGGATCCTGCTGGCCGTCCATTTCGGGTCCTCCGTGTCTGGGCAGATGTATGCCTCGAGCGACAGTGACATCGCGGTGCTTCTCGAGCGAGCGCCCGACTCGCTCGCGGCGTACGCCGATTTGATCGCCGACTTCCAGGCGCGTGAACTGTGCAATCCGCAGCCAACCACACACAGGGAAACACTGCGGCGTTGGTCAGGACCTATCCGCAGTGAGCACCTAACACTACTTTGTCAGGTTGATCCGCCCGTCCAGTCATTGAGGGCTTGTACAAAT
>JACCXG010000545.1 GCA_013697225.1 Acidobacteriota bacterium | reverse complement strand
TGAACATGAACGGCACGAACGACAGGGCGAGTCCGGCAATGATACCCATCGTCGTGTTGAAGGTGATGAGCTTGACCAGAAAGTAGCCGACGAGCGCCAGGCAGCCCGCCGACAACAACACGGTCGCGACCGTGACCTGCAACCCCGCCTGAGTGAGATCCCGCTGCAGCGGCGCGGTGATGCGCCCCGTCCGCTCGAGGACGGTGTTCAATTGTCCGACGCTGCTCAGCCGCTCAACGGGCCTGAGAATCCGGAACTTCTGCGGTGCCGCCACGACCGTCTCAGCCGGTTTGAGGCGCTTCTGAATGGCGGCGTCGTCTGCCTGGTCGAGTCGCAGCACGAACGCCCAGTAGGCGCCGAGCACCAGGGCGAGAATGATGACGAACGTGAGAATAACAGGAATCATCGTGTCCTCAGGCGACTGCCTTGACGTGCTCGAACATGTCCGACCGGAGCGACATACCCGCCGCGGTGATGCGGTCGTTGCACTTGGGCCTGATACCCGTCGCGCGGAACCGGCCCATCACCTTGCCGCCGGCGCTGATTCCGGTCCGCTCGAAGACAAAGATGTCCTGCATGGTGATGACCTCCCCTTCCATCCCGGTGATCTCCGCGATGCCGGTCACCTTGCGTGTGCCGTCCGCCATACGCGAGACTTGCACGATCAGGTTGATCGCCGACGCGATCTGCTGGCGGATAGCCCGTTCCGGGATGTTCAGGTTGGCCATGGCTACCATCGTGTCGAGCCGGTACAGCGCGTCCCTGGGACTGTTGGCGTGGACCGTCGTGAGGCTGCCGTCGTGCCCCGTGTTCATCGCCTGCAGCATGTCGAGCGCCTCCTCGCTCCGGACCTCGCCGATGATGATCCGATCCGGCCGCATGCGGAGGGCATTCACGACAAGATCGCGAGCGCGGACGGCCCCTTTTCCCTCGATGTTTGCTGTGCGCGTTTCCAGCCTGACGACGTGCCGCTGTCTCAGTGCCAGCTCCGCGGCGTCTTCTATTGTGACGACCCGCTCGGTATTGCCGATGAAGCCGGAAAGCACATTGAGCAGGGTAGTCTTACCTGACCCGGTTCCCCCTGAGACGATCAGGTTCAGGCGACACGCGACTGCCATCTGAAGGAACTCGAGCATCGGCTCGGTCCAGGAGTCTCGCGCGACGAGATCGTGCGCACCCAGGCGATCAGTGCGAAAGCGGCGAATCGACATGGCGGGACCGTCGAGCGCCAGCGGGGGAATGATCGCGTTGACGCGGGAGCCGTCAGCCAGGCGTGCGTCCACCAGGGGGCTCGACTCGTCGATCCGGCGGCCTACAGAGCTGACGATGCGCTCGATGATCTGCATCAGGTGCGCATCGTCTTTGAACGTCACGCCGGTCTCCTCGAGCTTGCCTTCGCGTTCGACGTACACCTGGTCGAAACGGTTGACGAGGATGTCCGAGATGGAGGGATCCCGTAGCAGGATTTCCAAGGGTCCGAGGCCAAACAATTCGTTGATGACATCGGAGATGAGCGCCTCCCGCTCGAACAGGCTGAGCGGCATGTCCGCGCTCTCGCGTTCGACCATGCCGACGATCAGGTTCCTGATCTCCGGCTCCGCATCCGCCCTCTGCATGCGCGTCAGGCGATCCAGGTCGAGGCGGTTCAGCAGGTCCTGGTGGATCCGGCTCTTCAGCCCCTGGTAATAGGTGCTCCGTGTGTCGACGCTGCTGCCATGTCCCGCCGGTGCCGCTGCCAGTAATGACATCTGTTTTCCTTTTCTTCCGCGGATCCGTCGCTCAGGCCCGCTTCGGCGAGAGCCGTCCGAACAGGCTGCTCGTCTTGGGCTTTGGGCCTCGATCCATGCCGCCGAGCCCGGCCATCTCACGGGCGAACGCCGTGAACGCACCCGCAAGCTCACTCTGGCTGTCGAGCACGAGCGGCAGGCCCTTGTTCATCGCCTGAACTGCCTGCCGGTAGTCGCTGGGAAACGTGTGGCTTACGGGCAATCCCACGGTGCGCTCGACATCCTCATGGCCGATTTCCGCTCGTCTGTCCGTCCGCGTCAGCACAAGGCTAAGGCGCCCCTTGCCGTAGCGCTGCCGGAGTGTGGCGGCCATGCGGGCTGCATTGCGAACCGTCGCGAGCTCCTGGTTGACCACCAGCACGATCTTCGTGGCCGCCTCGAGCGAGTCAAGGACCGTCGTGTCGGATCGCGGCACGTCGAGCACGGTGTATTGCCGTGTCGCGCTGGCGAACTCCAGCAATGTGCGTATCCGCGACGGATCGAAGTTGCTGCCAGTCACGGTTCGTCCGGACGCGCCGAGGAGCTCGAGACCTGATTTGCTGCGAACGATCAGGCCGTTGAAAAATGCAGGATCGAGGCGCTCGACGTTCTCGAGCGCGTCCGCGATCGAGAAGCGCGGTTCGCTGCCCAGGAACACGGCCGCGTCTCCACATGCCACATTGAGATCGATAAGGAGCGTGGACTCTTTGGTCGCCTTCGCCAGCGCGGTCGCCACGTTCACGGCTACGGTCGTGGCGCCGACGCCACCTTTGGCGCCGATGAATGCGAACATGTCTCCGCGCACAGTCGGCGCCAGGCTGCCTATCAGCCGCTTGATGGCCGTCTGAAGCTCTGGCACAGAGACGGGATACGTGACGAACTCGTTGACGCCGGCGCGCATGGCTTCCAGCATCAAGGCCGGGTCGAAATGCGAGGCCACCAGCAGAATCCCGGTGGTTGGATGCTGCCGCTTCAAGACGCCGAGCGCCGGCGGCAACTGCTGCTGCTCACGCATATCAACGACCAGCACCC
>JACCXG010000531.1 GCA_013697225.1 Acidobacteriota bacterium | reverse complement strand
GCGTTGCCCGTTGGCCTCGTCGAGGTCGGCCACATAGACGAGGGCTCCAGCTCCACAGAACGCATGGGCCACTGCTTCGCCGATGCCGGATCCGGCACCGGTCACAAGGGCTGTCTTACCGTCCAGTCTGAACATTGGAGAGAGATTGTAGCGTGAGGGGAACCTGCGCCTTCGCGCGCCGCCCGGCGCAACGGAACCTGGCGAGGTGAACTAGCCGTGCCGAACGGAGACAGTGATGCGGGTGGGTGGCCGTCGTGGCAGAAACAGGAGACGGGAGAAGCAGGGGCCGGCAGGCCCCTCATGGAAAGAGAGATTGGTGGAGGCGGCGGGATTCGCACCCGCGTCCGAAAATACATTCCCGCAGGAATACTACGATGCGTATCCGCTTCTGAATTGTCGCCCCCGGACGTGGAGAAGCGGCGAAAAACCGCCAGGAGCCAGCCCCGGAAAATCTCGCCCCTAACGTCCGGGAGCGGCCGTCAGAAACCAGCCTGCTGAAATGACATCCACTCCCAGCCCGCAGGCTGACCGGGGTAGACGCTCACAGGTTCTTAGGCTGCGAGTGCGAGCTGCGTGTCCGCAGTTATGGTTGTTTCCATCTGATTAGCGAGGGTGATGGTCCTCGGCACGCATCCTGCGAAACAGTACCTCCGTCGAATCTAGGTCGCCCCCGATCGAAACAGAGCGAACCCCATTCTACGCCCTTCGGTGATGCAGGTCAAGTTGCTGTGGGCGTGAGAGTTGCGGCTCGACTCCGCTTGACTCCCGGATCCGGGACCCGGATAATTCCAGCAATGTCTGCAGAGCCTGGGATGCCCGATGCCGGGGAGGCCGCGTCGAAACACGAGCGGCTGAGGGGCGGGCTCGGGTTCGAACAGGACCAGCTTTCCGTCCAGCGGACCCAGCTGTATCGCGAGCTCGACAGCACAAGGCAAACCTTGGAAGCCCTCCGTGACGCGCTTGCCGCCGCGACAGGGGGGGCGCTCCACGCCAATCCCGGCCGCGGTTCGACGGCGCTCGAGCTGCCTGGGGAGCGCCTGCTCGCCGCCATCGGAGCGCTGGACGAGGCCCGCTCACTTTCCGGAGTGCTGTCGACGCTCGTCGACAGAGCGGCGCAGGAGGCGCCGCGCGTCGCACTGTTCCTTCTGAGGGATGGCGCCCTACACGGTTGGCAGGGGGCCGGCTTCACCCAGGAAGTAAGCTCCCTTCGGTTCACCCTCGAAGCCGAGAGGCTCTTCGAGGAGGTCGTTCGGAGTGGCGAAGCCGTCAGCACGACGCACAGCGGAACGCTGGCGCCCCCTGCGTTCGCTGCACTTCCGACGGCTATTCTCGCACTGGCGGTTCCGCTGCTCGTGGGTGCCCAGCCGGTCGCGATCCTCTATGCTGACGATGGTGGGGGGGCTCACGGGAGGACCTCCTCTATGTGGGGCGAGGCCATTCAGATCCTGAGCCGCCACGCGTCCGCGAGCCTTGCGTACCTGACGGCCGCCCGCACGGCCGACGTCCTGCGCCACTGGCTTGCGCCGGGCTCCCTTTCGCCGGCGCTCCCTGGTGGCTCCGCGTGACGCTTCGCTTTCTTCAGATTCTTGGTCTTGGTCTTGCGATTCTCGCGGCTGCCGCGTCCCCCGGCGCGGACGAGGGTCAGGCCAGGCTCGGTCCGACGACGCATGCGGCGCTTCCTCGAACGGAAAGTGAGCTTTGGCTCGTCCCATCGAGCGCGGACCGGTCCCTTCGAGCCACCAGCACGAGTTCCGGCCTCGCTGCCGCGGTGCGGCTGTATGGATCCGGCGATCACAGCGGCGCGCTTGCGGCGCTCCGCAAGGTCGAAGCTGTGGAAGGACTCGCGGAATACGCGGCGTTCTACAAGGGGATGGCCCAGCTTCGCGCCGGCAGTCTGCCTGAGGCGAAGACCACGCTGGATGCGCTGGTGGCGCGGAAGCCCGAGGGGGCCATCGGGTCGGCGGCGATTCTCGCCCAGGGAGAGGTTGCCGAAGCCGCAGGGGATCACCGTAGCGCCGTCACCATCTACCAGCGCCTGGCGGATGACAAACAGCAGGTTACTGACGCGGTGCTGTCCCGGCTTGGACACGCCGCCCTTGCGGCGGGGGATCGGAAGGCGGCTGCGGAGGCATACGTCCGCCTGTATTACGAATTTCCCCTGACCGACGCTGCTGTCAACGCGGCGTCGCGTCTCCCCGGGCTGCAGGATCAGATCGTCAGGACGGGGTACAAGGGAGATCTCGGCCGCGCGGCCATGCTGTTCGGCGCGCGCCGGTATGCGGACGCCCGCTCGGCCTATCAGGAGCTGCAGCGGCACGTGAGCGGCGACGACCGCGAGGTCGCGGACCTGCGGATCGCGGCGTCGGACTTCTACCTGAAGCGCTACGCCGCCGCGCGGGATGCGCTCCGCCCGCATCTCGATCGCGCGTCCCGGAAGGCCGAGGCGCGGTTCTTCTATCTCTCGGCGATTCGCGAGCTCGGCCAGCACGCGGAGTACGTCATGCTCACGCGACGCCTCGTACAGGACTTTCCCGACAGCTCATGGTCCGAGGAAGCCTTGAACAACCTGGGGACCCACTACATCGTCACCAACCAGGACGAGCAGGCTGCACGCGTATTCGGGGAGCTGTACGAGAGGTTCCCAACGGGTGCCCGCGCCGAGCGCGCGGCTTGGAAATTCGGGTGGTGGAGCTACAGGGAAGGGGATTTCGCCACTACGATTCGCGTGTTCGAGAGCGCAGCCGCCGGCTTCCCGCGGTCCGACTACCGCCCCTCATTTCTCTACTGGACCGCCCGTGCTCACGGCGGACTTGGCGCCCGGACACAGGCCGAGTCCCGCTACCGCCTGGTGCAGACCGACTACGGCAACTCCTACTACGGACGGCTTGCCGAGAAGCGCGCCCCTCGCAAGGCAGACCTTCCAGCGGCCGATCGCGTCGTCACAGCCTCGCACCAGCCGGCCGCACCCGACGGGCCGCAGCCGCCAACGGCCGGTCGGATACGGCTCCTTCTCGCGCACGGCCTCTACGACGATGCGCTCGCGGAGCTGCGATATGCGCAGCGTCAGTGGGGCACCAGTCCGGCCATCGAGGCGACGATAGCCTGGGCCCATCATCACAATGGGGAACTCCGGCGCGCCATCACGCTGATGCGGCGCGCGTACCCGCAGCACCTGACTGCAGGGGGTCAGGAGCTTCCGGTGGAAATCCGTCAGGTAATTTTTCCGCTGATCTACTGGGATCTGATCAGGAAGCACTCGACGCCAAGGAATCTGGATCCATACCTGGTGGCGGCGCTCATCGCACAGGAATCAACATTCGAGCCGGGGGCCAGATCGGTGGCTAGTGCGCTCGGCCTGATGCAGATCATGCCCGCCACGGGGCGGCGACTTGCGCAGCCGCTCGGCATCAAGGGTTTCTCGACAGCGATGCTGACCAACCCGGAGATCAACGTTCGAATGGGAACGCTGCATTTCTCGCGGCTGGTCCAGCAGTTCGGGGGTACGCATTACGCGCTTGCCAGTTATAACGCGGGTGAGAACCGCGTCATCCGCTGGAAGGCGGAGCGGCCGGGCGTTGACGAGGACGAGTTCATCGACGACATCCCCTACCCCGAGACACAGCATTACGTAAAACGCATCCTGGGCACCGCGGAAGATTACCGGATGCTCTACGGCCGCGACGGCGGGAGGCCGCTCTCGGCGGCCGGAATCGGACGCTGACGCGCCGGACGACACGTTCCCTTCCACGTTGCTGTGCCACTTCCCCCCGCGGCAACCGCTTCCGCTGTCGATTCGCCGCACCTGCAGGGGGCCGCGGTTCAGGGGCGGCCTGACGCGCTGACCGCTCGCCG
>JACCXG010000527.1 GCA_013697225.1 Acidobacteriota bacterium | reverse complement strand
TACTGCAGCAGGAGGAACTCCTTGGCGGTGAGCCGCACGTCCTGGCCGTCGAAGGTGACGATGTGGCGGTCGGGATCGATCGTAATCGGCCCATACCGCAGGATGAGGCCCGGCGCGGCAACGCGTGCCGTGCGCCGGAGCAGGGCGGCAACGCGGGCCGCCAGCTCTTTCGGGCTGAACGGCTTCGTGACGTAATCGTCTGCGCCGAGTTCGAGCCCCGCGATGCGGTCTCCCTCGTCGGCCCGGGCGGTCAGCATGATGATGGGAATGCCGGCCGTGCGGCCGTCGCTGCGCATCGCCTGACAGATCATCAGTCCATCGAGCTCCGGCAGCATCAGATCCAGGACGACCAGATCGGGCAGGCCCGTCTGGAGACGGGGCATCACCGCGGCGCCCGAAGAAAGCCGCTCGACGGTGTGCCCCGCCTTCTCGAGATAGTGGCGGATCAGATCCGCGATGTCCGGGTCGTCCTCGACGACGAGTATGTTCGACATGCTGGTCAGACGCCGACCGCCTGTCCTTCCAGCGGCCGGACGGGTGCGGCCGCAAAGGCCTGCCGCAAATCGGCCGCTGACCTGTAGCGACGCGCAGGAATGGATCGCGCCGGCACGCTGAGCGGAACCGTCGCGCCGCCGAATGGATCAGGGGAGATTTCGAGCGTAGCGCCCTTCAGTATAGCCCGGTAGCCGGCGCCGGACAGGGGTTCCCTCCAGCCGTTGCAGAAGATGAGGGACAGGTGATCCCCGATCCGGACGAAGGGGTAATCGCCCTCAAGATCGACGACGTTCACGCGTGGAACACGGGCAAGCTTGGCGTCCCGCGCACGCGTCATGACATCGAAGAACGCCGGCCATCCATCTTCCTGGCGTGCCGGGGCGTTGACCGTGAGGGCATGCTGCGCGACGAGGGCAGCGACATACGGGTCCGTCCGGGCGACTCGCTCCACGGCACGAGGCCAGAGCCGCCTCTTCACATCCGGCGGCACGGTAATGAAGTCGAGGGGCTGCCCGTCGGGAGCCACGTGGGTCAGGGCGTCCTCCTCGATCCAGCCGTGGTCATGTTCCCGCGTCGCGGCGAGAATTTCGGCGCGACGGGGATGATCGGGCAGACCTCCGAGCTCCCAGCGCGCCATGAGGCCGGCCGCCAGTCCCGCGTGATCCGGCTGCGTAATCAGCAGAAGATCGGTCGTGCCGCGTTGAATGATCATTGGAATTGTCCTTCGTTGTACACCGCTGAGCCCGCCTGAGGACACCCGCGGCTCGCCTGGCCCTTCAGGCCCTCAAAACAGGCCTGAATAAGAGCGGTTCGGCAGGGGAGCGGCTGGCATCTCCCTTGGAATCAGGACTGCCAACGCGGATTGACGGCCAGGTGCTCTCTCGCATCGGCCAGGCGCCGCGAACCTGATTGGGGGCTCTCATGGAACGGCATTCACTGTGGAGGCAGGGGGCTGGCATCACGCTTGGCGCGACAGCATTGTGCTTCACGTTCGCGTGCAATGGATCGACGAGTGCCCCGGCCGTCGCGGCGCAGCCCTTGACAGCCGGGCAGGCGGGTGCACCCGTCGTGGTGACCTGCGAACCACACCAGCGCACGCTCGTCCGGCAGGCGATCGTCAATGGCGCGGCCGTGTCGCAGGTGGAGTGTGTCGCGGCCGGAGCAATAGCGGAAGATGCCGGCCCGGCCGGTTCCGCTCCCGCGGCGTTGCCGTCCGCGTACGCCGCTCCGCGGGTCGTGCAGCCGGCGCCGGTGATCCGCCGTGTGCCACAGCCGGTTTACACGGATTTGAGCGACGCGGAGATCGTGCCGGTCAGCACGGCTCCGGCACGGCCTGTCCGGACCCGCCAGGTCGTCTACGATGAGCGGCCGGTGAAGAAGACACGCTCGGCGGCCAAGAGCGCCGTCATCATCGGTTCGGGTGCCGGTGCAGGGGCCGGAGTCGGGGCGGCCGTAGGGGGCAAGAAGGGAGCGCTCATCGGCGCGGCCGTCGGCGGCGGCGGTGCGGCCGTCTGGGATCAGATCACCCGCAGGAAATAATCGGCGCGGCGCTCGCATTCGTTCGTGGTCCATGCCACCATGAGGTCTCGTCGTCGGCTGACGGCGAGACCTTTTTCCATGATCACGGCGCATCGCGTCCTCGTCCTCTTCCTGATCCCCCTCCCCCTCATGGCCGTGCTTTCCGGAGCCGGTCTTCCTGGTGCCGCGCGGTCGCAGGCTGCCGAGGGGCAGTCGACTCCCCCTGCCGATTTTCTGAGCCGCACCGAGGACCCGGCCGACCGTTCACGTGAAACCAGGCACCTGACGCTGAGATTGTCCTCACACGCATTGCCGGTGGCCCCCGCCTCGCGCGTCACTCTGACCGTTGACGTCACACCCAAGGCGAAGATGCACGTCTATGCTCCCGAGCAGAAGGATGTCATCCCGATCGGGCTCGTCCTCGAACCGAATGACAGCTTGCGCGCCAGCCCTCCACGCTTTCCTCCGTCAGAACGGTATTTCTTCGCGCCGCTCGACGAGACTCAGCGCGTCTACAGCAAGCCGTTCCGCATCGCGCAGGAGGTGCGGATCCTCGACACGCCCGCCCGGCGCGGCGGCGCACGGCCCGCTGGCGTCACGATTACCATCCGCGGCACGGTGCGCTACCAGGCCTGCGACGAAGCAGTCTGCTATCTGCCGGAGGACGTGCCCGTCTCCTGGACAATCCCCCTGCACTCCCGCTGAGGCCGCAGTACCGCTCACCGGCGTCGCTCCCCCTGCTAGAATGTGCCGTGATTCTCGTGGCTTCGGCGCTCTTCCTTGGATTCGTGCACGGCCTGGGCGCCGACCACCTGATGGCCATCGCGGCGCTGTCGATTGGGACCGCGGGGGAACGCCCGGTCGTCCAGCGGGCGCGCGCGATCGGCATCGCGGTGCGGTTCGCCCTCGGCCATGCCCTGCTGCTCGGCTTCGGAGCGGCGCTCCTGCTGGTGCTCGGCTGGTCCCTGCCTCTCGTCTTCGAGCGTGCGGGGGAGGTGCTCGGCGGCGCGCTGCTCATCGTGCTGGGCGGATTCGCGCTCTGGGGGTTGCGTGCCGGCCGCATCTACGGGCACTCTCACCGGCATGGGGGTGAGCCCGCGGCACACTGGCACCTGCACATGGGCCGCCGCGACCTTCATCCTGCCGACGCCGCCCACACACACCTGCCGACCATCGTCGGGGCCGCGTTCGCGCTCAGCAGCCTGCGCGCGCTGACCATGCTCGCCCCCTTCGGGGCCGGCGTCGAATCCGCCTCGCTCTGGCTGCTGATCGTGCTGATTGGCGTATTCGCCGCCGGGATTCTGCTGTCGATGTCGATCTTCGGCGTGGCCTTTGCCCGCCTCATGTCAGCCGCCGTAGCGGCCCGGCTCGGTCAGGCCGCCACGCTGGTCATGGCCGTCACCTCGGTGGCGCTCGGCGTGTTCTGGATCGTGCGGGCCTGATCACCGTCGTTCCTCTTCGTCTCAGAGCTCCTTTACTCCCCGGCCCCGCAGCAGGAAGTACACCGACACGAGCGAGACCAGGCCACCGTTGACCGCCAGGACAAAGGGGGCGGAGGTGAGCGAGGCCGCATAGCCCCCCCACAGGCTGCCGAGCGGCATCCCGCCGCGGAACGCCACCATGTAGATGCTCACGACGCGGCCGCGCAGGTGATCGGGCACGATCAGCTGCACGAGGGAAGCCGTCAGGGAAAAGACCATGACGAGCGCGGCGCCGTCGAGGAAGAGCAGCAGATGGCTCAGCCAGAGGACGCGCGAGACCGCAAACGCGGTGACCAGTGCGCCGAAGGCCAGTTGCACGAGGAGCAGCGTCAATCCCATGCGCTTGAACCGTCCGAGCCACGCGATGACCAGCGCGCCCACCACGGCGCCCGCACCGGAATAGGCCATCATGACGGTGTAGCGGCTCACGTCTCCCGCGAAAATCTCACTCGCGAAGATTGGAAGGAACGTCAGCAGCGGCAGCCCGAGAAACGTCGTCAGGAAGGCCAGTACGGTGAGCCCCATGATGGCCGGCTGGCTGCGAACATACGCGAGGCCTCCCTGAAGCTCCTGAAGCATCGGCTTGCGCTCGGTCGGCCGGATATGCTTCACGCGCAGCGAGACGAGCGCAAGGATGACCACGAGAAACGACAGCCCGTTGATGCCGAAGCACAGCGCGATGCCGAAGGCAGCCATCATGCCGCCGGCGAGCAGGGGACCGATCACGCGCGCCAGGTTGAACTGAATCGAGTTGAGGGCGATCGCGTTCGGCAGATCCTTCCGATCGACAAGCGAGGGGACCAGGGACTGATAGGCAGGGCCGCCGAAGGCCTGCGCGAGCCCGGCCGTGAACGACAGTGCAAGGATGTGCCAGATGCGCACGGCATCCGTGAAGACGAGAGCGGCGAGCGTGAAGGCGGTCGCCATCTGCACGTACTGCGAGCTGATGAGCAGGCGTCGGCGATCGTGACGGTCGGCGATGACGCCGCCAATCAGCGTCAGCAGCAGGATCGGGAGCTGCCCGAGAAAATCGTCAAGGCCCAGGTAGAACGCGGACATCGTCCGGCCGGGGGCCTCGTCTGACGAGAACGCGGACTTGGTGAGGGCCAGGATGAGCCAGCTCTGGGCCACCTTCTGAATCCAGGTGCCCACGGTCGAGGTGAAGGCACCCAGCCAGAGAATCCGGAAGTCTCGATATGTAAAGGCCGCAAGTGCGCGGCGGAGAAACACCTGTACGTTCAAGGCACTCATTATGACCGGCAGCGGCTTGATCTCCGGCGAGGGGGAGGCATATACTCACCCTCCAAGGCGAAACTAAAGCGAAAATGGCAGCCGCCCGCGCAGCACTCGAATCCCTCCTCCGGGCCCGAAAGCTCGACGCAACAGTCGTCGGAGAGCCGGCCATTGACCCGGCACGCCTGGCGCCGACCGGCTGGCCTGCGCTCGACAGCCCCCTGCACGGCGGGCTCCCGCGCGGGCACCTCTCGGAGCTCATCGGTGCGCGCTCGTCCGGCCGCTCGGCGGTGTTCTGCCGGATCGCCGCCGCCGCGATAGCACGTGGAGAAGTCGTAGCGCTCGTCGATACCCACGACCGCTTCGACCCGGCGTCGGCGGAGGCCGCCGGAGTCGATTTGCGGAGCCTGCTGTGGGTGCGCGAGACAGGAAATGCCGAACGGGGGTTGAAGGCGATGCACCTCGTGCTGCAGGCCGGCGGCTTCGGCGTCGTGGCCTTCGACGTCGCGGACGTGCGCGGTCCCGTGCTCCGGCAATTTCCACACACGACATGGCTGCGGCTGGCGCGGGCCATCGAAGGGGGAGACACGGTTGCCCTCCTCCTGGGGGCCGACCGCCTGGCGCGCAGTCCCGGTGGAGTCACGATCGCGCTCGAGGCTCCCTCTACGGGCCTGGCGGGGGAGTGGTGCGGGACCTCTGCGCGCACACGGCGGCTGCGCGGTCTCACGATCCGTCCACGGGTGATTTCCGCGCGCGGCTGGGCCAGTAGCCAGTAAGCCAGTTACCAGTAACCAGTAGCCAGTAGCCAGTAGCGGCAAGTAGCCAGTAATCAGTAAGCCGTAATCAAAAGACCGTCTAACCCGACCGGTAATCGTGGCACGGATCAACAGCACCGGCTAAGACAACAATGATTAAGTGACAACCAAAGGACACCCCCCCCCGGAGTGCATTTTCGCCGCACTGGCAACTGGTAACTAGTCGTAACTGGCAACTGGCAACTCGAAACTGGCCACTGAGAAACTGACATCGTCATGTCCATTCCCTCCTACGATGATCTGGCCCCTGCAATTCCTGACATCTCGAACTCGCCTGGGGAGAGGGTTGCGTCGGTAGCGGCGCTGCTGCCTGGTGCCGGTCCGGTGGCGCGGCGGCGGCCGCCTGGCCATGTGCCGGCGCTTCGCGGATTATGGGCCGCGCTGCATGGCGCGCCGGTCGAGCGCCTGGCGGCCATTGCGTGCGAGTTCTCTCCGCGGATCGAGCGGCATCCTGGTGGCACGGTCGTGCTCGATGTTGCAGGGCTGCAGCGGCTGCTGGGGGATGCACCGGCCATTGCCGCGGAACTGGCGCGGGCGGGGGCTGGGCACGTCGCAATCGCTTCCTCCTACACCGCTGCGATGCTGCTCGCGCGGGCGCGGCCGGGCGTCACCGTGGCCACAGGCGACCCGGAAACCGCCCTCCGCGAGGTGCCCGCCAGCGTCTTGCAGCACTTCCTGACCGAGTGCGAGGGGGCATCCGCCGGACCGCAGGGCAGGCGCCCGCGCGCACCGCTGTTCGATGTCCTCGGCCGCTGGGGGCTGACCACGCTTGGCGAGTTCGCGGCGCTTCCGGCCGGGGAGCTTGCCGCGCGGCTCGGACCGGCCGGTGTGGCGGCGCAGCGGCTGGCGCGGGGGATCGATCCGCGGCCGCTGGTCCCCGACACCGGTGTCCCACGGTTCCTGGCCTCATCCGGGCTGGAATGGCCCATCGAGACCCTCGAGCCGCTCTCATTCGTGTTCGCGCGCCTGCTCGACCCTCTGGCCGCGGCGCTGGAGCGCGCCGATCGTGGCGCTGTCGCGCTTCATCTCGCACTTCGCCTGACCGACCGCACTACGCATACGCGCACCGTCCCGCTGCCGGTGGCGTTGCGCGATCCGCGGGTCCTGCGGACGCTGCTCTGCCTGGATCTCGAATCGCACCCCCCCTCGGCCGCCGTGGATGTCGTCACGATCGAAATCGATCCAGCCCCCGCCCGGATCCTGCAGTACTCGCTGCTGGAACGTGCGCTTCCGTCGGCTGAGACGCTGGCCACGCTGATGGCGCGCCTCGGGGCGCTGGTCGGCGACACCCGGTGTGGTTCCCCCGTCCTCCTCGACACCCATCAGCCGGATGCCTTTGCGATGGCCCCTTTCGAGTGTGCGGACAAAGGGGCCGTTGTCACCTCCCGCGGGGCGATCGAGTCGGCTGTCGATCATGTCTCCGTGCTGCGGCGCTTCCGTCCTCCTGTCGTCGTGCGCGTCAGCATGGACGGTGGCCGGCCCGCGCATGTCGCCATCGATCGCCGGGGCATGCCCGGGGGCACGGTGCAGCAGGCGGCAGGCCCGTGGCGCGGGTGCGGCGGGTGGTGGACGCCTCAGGCCTGGAACCGGGATGAATGGGACGTGGCGCTGAGCGACGGCACCGTATGCCGGTTGTTCCGCGATCGTGACACCGGCCAGTGGTGCCTGGACGGCGTATTCGACTGAGGCCTGCTGGCCTCCATCCCTTGCGACCTCGATGTACATCGAACTGCACGCCGCGTCCGCATTTTCCTTTCTCGATGGCGCGTCCCTGCCCGAAGCGCTGATCGAGCGGGCCGTCGAACTGGGCTACCCGGCGCTGGCGCTGCTCGATCGCGACGGCGTGTACGGTGCGCCGCGTTTCCATCTGGCGGCGAAACGGGCGGGCCTCAAGGCGATCATCGGCGCCGAGCTGACGATGACCGCCGGGGGATCGGCGCCGGGCGGCGCCGGCAGGTCCTCCGGCGTGCGGGTGTTCACGGTCCCTGTTCTCGTCGAGTCCCGCGCGGGATACCGCAACCTGTGCCGGCTGCTCACCACGATGAAGCTGCGGGGGGCCAAAGGTGAAGGAGCCCTCACCTTCGACGACATCGACGGGCAGGTCGCCGGTCTCATCGCGCTTCCCGGGCGTACTGCGATCAACGCCCGCCGCTTTGGTGTGGGGGGCCTGGTGGACCGCCTGGTCGGCACGTTCGGCCCCTCCCAGGTGGCCATCGAGCTGCAGCGGCACCTGTTGCGCGAGCAGGAGTGGGACAACCAGGTGCTCCTCGAGCTTGCCGCGGCCTTCCATCTTCCGGTCATCGCCACCAACGGCGTGCGGTTTGCGGGGGCTGCCGATCGGCCGCTGTACGACGTGCTCACCTGCCTGCGCCACAAGACCACCCTCGCTCATGCCGGCACGCGTCTGAGCTGCAACGCCGAGCGATACCTGAAATCCCCGGAAGCGATGGCGCGGCTGTTTGCCGATCAGCCGCAGGCGCTCATCGCCACACGCGAGCTCGCGGACCGGATCGGCTACACCATGGCCGATCTGGGGTACCGGTTTCCCCACTACCCGGTACCCGCCGGTGACTCGATGGGGTCGTTCCTGCGGAACGTCACCCACGCCGGCGCCCGGGAACGATATCGTCCCTACGACGACCGCGCCCGGCGGCAGATCGAGCGGGAGCTCGATCTGATCGACAAGCTCGAGCTCGCCGGGTATTTCCTGATCGTGTGGGACATCGTGAACTACTGCCGGCAGCACGACATCCTCGTGCAGGGGCGTGGGTCAGCGGCAAACAGCGCCGTCTGCTACAGCCTCGGGATCACGGCCGTGGATCCGATCGGCATGGATCTCCTGTTCGAACGGTTTCTCTCGGAGGAACGTGGCGAGTGGCCCGATATCGACCTGGATCTGCCGAGCGGCGATCGGCGCGAGCAGGTGATCCAGCACGTCTACGAGAAGTACGGGAAGCTCGGTGCCGCGATGACGGCCAACGTCATCACGTATCGGGGGCGGAGCGCGGCGCGCGACGTCGGCAAGGTGCTCTCGCTCGAGCCGGCGCAGATCGATCGCCTCGCGAAGCTGATGAACGGCTTCGAGTGGGTGGACCCCCAGGAGACGCTCGAGCGCAACCTCCGCGAGGTGGGGCTCGACGGCCAGCAGGCGGCGGTACAGCTGTTCGGGCGGCTCTGGGGACGCATTCAGGATCTCCCCCGTCACCTCGGGCAGCACTCCGGAGGCATGGTGATCTGCCAGGGACGTCTCGATGAGATCGTGCCGCTCGAGAACGCCAGCATGCCCGGCCGCGTGGTCGTTCAATGGGACAAGGACGACTGCGCCGACATGGGGCTCATCAAGGTGGATCTCCTCGGCCTTGGCATGATGTCCGTCATTCAGGATGCGCTCGGGATCGTCAATGCCGGAGATCCCGTCCCCCCTTCTCCCTTTCCCCTTCTCCCTTCTCCCTTTCCCCCTGCTCCGCCCCGACCCGCTCCCCTCGATCTCGCCCATCTTCCTCCAGACGATCCGGCCGTCTACCGGATGCTGCAGGAGGCAGATACGGTCGGCATCTTCCAGGTGGAATCGCGGGCCCAGATGGCAACGTTGCCGCGGCTGCGGCCGGCCTGCTTCTACGACATCGTGGTGGAAGTGGCCATCATCAGGCCGGGACCAATCGTGGGGCAGATGGTGCACCCGTACCTGAAACGACGGCAGGGAAGGGAGCCGGTCACCTATCCCCATCCCTCGCTGGGACCGATCCTGCAGCGCACGCTGGGCGTGCCGCTGTTCCAGGAGCAATTGCTCCGGATGGCGATGGTAGCGGCCGGGTTCTCCGGCGGGGAAGCGGAGGAACTGCGGCGGGCCTTCGGGTTCAAGCGATCCGAGAAGCGGATGGCGCAGGTCGAAGGCAAGCTGCGGGCGGGCATGGCGCGTCAGGGAATCACGGGCGCGGCAGCCGAGGAGATCATCCGCTCGATTACTTCTTTCGCGTTGTATGGGTTTCCCGAGTCGCACGCCGCGAGCTTCGCCCTGCTCGTCTACGCCAGCGCCTACCTGAAGGCGCACTATCCCGCGGCCTTCTACACGGCCATGCTCAACAACCAGCCGATGGGTTTCTATCACCCGGCCACGCTGGTGAAGGATGCGCAGCGGCACGGGGTCCGGTTCGTGCCCATCGACGTGCAGGAGTCTGACTGGACCTGCCGCGTCGAGCCGGACGGGTGCGTCAGGCTCGGGCTGATGTACGTGAACGGGCTGCGGCAGGAGGCGGGGAAACGGATTGCGCAGCCCCGTCCCCGGGGAGACGCAGGGAAGCCGGCCGGGGAATCCCGCTGCCCGAAGTGCGGATGCGACGATCCATCCATGCTGGAGCGGGGGCCGGGCGGGATCCTGTTCTGCAATATCTGCGCGCACGAGTGGGGTGGGGAGCGGCTGCACGAGGGATCATCCTCGAGGCCATCCGCCACTCGTGCCGCACCTTACTCTGCCGCATCCGGACGTGCGCCCCGGTTCACGTCCATCGACGATCTCATCGCGCGGACCGGTCTCAGGAGAGACGAACTGGCGACCCTCGCGGAGGTCGGTGCACTCAATGGCTTCGGGCACGATAGACGAAGTGCCCTGTGGCAGATCGAAAGGGCCATCCGCCCGTCGGGTGCGCTGTTCGACGCGACGCCCCACGAAGCCGCCGCAGGCGGAGTGTTGCCGCGGGACGACCGAACGTCAGATGCGCCGCCCGCAAGCCCCGGCGATCCGCGGCAGGCAGCGGGGACCAGCGATCCGCGGATTGATTCCCCGCTGCGCCCCATGACGCCATCCGAGCGCCTGCTGGCCGATTACTCCGGTACGAGCCTGACAATCGGCCCGCACCCCATGGCGCTCCGCCGGATGGAACTGGCCACCCGCGGGATCCTGCGCGCCATCGATCTGCCGCGCGGGAGGCACGGCCGCCGCGTGCGGGTGGCAGGCGCCGTGATTACACGGCAGCGGCCCGGCACCGCGAAGGGGTTCGTGTTCCTGACCCTCGAAGACGAGACCGGAATCGCCAACATCATCGTCCGGCCGGATCTGTTCAGCGAGCGGCGGGCCACTCTCGTGAGCGCCCCCTACCTGCTTGTGGAAGGCACGCTCCAGATTCAGGAAGGGGTCACGTCGGTCAAGGCCGAGCGTGTCATTCCCCTGACAGGACGTGAGCCGGAGCACGAATCCCATGATTTCAGATGACCGGTGCTGCTGAGGTGGCCTGTCTATTGCAAAGCTTCATGGCAGCTCTCGACAGGGAGCGCCGAGCCGCGTGCGGTCACCGCGGTCGCTGCTGAGAGGAGTCCCCTGGAGTGATCCAGAGGTGCATCAATCGTTCTGTTCTGCGTGTCTGGTTCCTCCTGGCGGCGTTCGCCTGCACGGCCGCCTGCGGGCCGGTCATAGAATCCACGCTGCCAGGCCCCCCGACCGCAGCGCAGCTGGCCGAGCTCTGGGTAGAGCCCGATCGCCCGCGCGACCTGTTCTGGGGGGTCGGCGGCAAACGGCTGGCCCCCGATCCGGCCGCCCGCTACACCGTCATCGACGTCAAGCGTGGCGGCTTCAGTCGCGGCTATACGCTGCTCGATCCCCAGGACCGCGAGTGGAGCGCGAAGTTCCCGCCCGAGGCCCAGACGGAAGTGGCCGCCTCGCGACTTCTCTGGGGTGTCGGGTATCATCAGCCTCCTGTCTATTACCTGGCCCAGTGGCACGCTGAGCAGGCGCCCTCGCCCAATCCCCAGCTGCCCGCGCGACTGCGCGAGAAGAAGCCCGATCTCAACGGCCTCGACGCCGGCAGCGCCTGGTCCTACTACCGCAATCCATTCGTCGCGACGCGGCAGCTCAATGGCCTGCTCGTGCTCCATGCAATGCTGGGAAACTCCGATCTCAAGGATGATCAGAACGTGATCTACTCGCTCGACGAACCGCACGCGGGGGCCAGGCGCTGGTACGTTGCACGCGATCTGGGTCAGACCTTTGGCCGTACCGGTGTACTCGACCCGCCGCGCGGCGACGTCGACGTTTTCGAGCGGACCCCCTTCATCCGCGGGGTCGTCGACGGCCACGTACGCTTCGAGTATCGCGGACGCCATGCAGTGCTCTTCGAACGCATCACGCCAGCCGATGTCCGGTGGATCTGCGAACGACTCTCGGCGCTCACCGATGAACAGATGCAGGACGCCTTCCGTGCCGCGGGTTATCCGAAACCCATAGCCGACCGGTTCATCCACCGCCTCGAGCAGAAAATCGCTGAAGGCCTCGCCGTGGGGAAATGACGGCATGACGCGCCATGTCCGGTTTCTCCTCCCGTCGTTCGCGTTCGCTGCTGCGCTCCTCTTTGGTTCCACGCCCCTCCTGACGCTGCGGGCGTCTGCCCAGCCACAGACGCTCCCGGAGGCGCAGGGCGGGGTGCCGGCTGCGCTGGCGCAGAACGCCGACGGGCAGGCTCTGTCTCCGACGAGTCCGCTGCAGGAGATTCGCGAGGCTGTCGTGCGCCTCCCGCTGGCCGCAGTACTCGGGACCGCCCTGGCCCTGCGGCCTCGCAGGCGGGGAACGCCACAGCGGGATCCGGCCGTGATCCAGACGCAGATCGTCCTTGCCGTCGTTGGCGCGGTCATCATGCTCGTTGTCGGCGCCAGCCTTGCCAGGGCGTTCGGCATTGTCGGCGCCGCAAACCTGATCCGCTACCGTTCGAAGATAGAGGATCCGAAAGACGCCGTCGTCATGCTCTCAGCCCTGGCGGTCGGCCTGGCCTCCGGAGTGGGGCTCTACGCGCTCGCGGCCTTCTCGACGGCGTTCCTCGTCCTCGCCCTCGGCGTGATCGAATCCTTCGAAAAGGGGCAGAAGCATTTCGACCTGCGGATCAGAGCCGGCCAGGACACCGATGCCCTCCGTCCGCGCTTCGAGGAGATCCTCGGCCGCCACGAACTCAAATACGAGCTTCGCACCTCCTCCGACGAGGAGGTCTGCTACGATGTGCGGGTCCCGCTCGAGACGCGGACCGACAGGATCTCCAATGCCCTGCTCCGGCTCGATCCCGAAGGGCACGCCTCGGTCGAGTGGCTGGACAAGAAGGTCAAGAAATAGAACCGGATGCCGCCACTCACGTGAAGCTGATCATCCAGCCAGACGATGGCGAGACGCCGCTGTTGAAGGCCGTGCGGCGCGCAAGAACCAAGATCGACATCCTCATCTTCCGCTTCGACCTCCTCGAACTGGAGAAGGCGCTGGAAGCCGCAGTCGGCCGGGGCGTGGTCGTGCGGGCGCTCATCGCCCATACGAACCGCGGCGGGGAGAAGCGGCTGCGGAAGCTCGAGCTGAAGATGCTGGGGGCCGGCGTCATGGTGGCACGCACGGCCGATGACCTGCTGCGATACCACGGCAAGATGCTCATTGCCGACGACGAGCTCTTCGTGCTCGGCTTCAACTTCACGAAGCTCGATATCGACCGGAGCCGCAGCTTCGGCATCGTGACCAAGGAGCCGCGCCTCGTGAAGGAGGCGACGGCTCTCTTCGACGCCGACAGCACACGGCAGCCGTATAGCCCCGGTCACGATCGCCTGGTGGTCAGCCCGGAGAGCTCCCGGCGGATTCTGGCCGCCTTCATCGAGGGGGCCCGCAAGCAGTTGCTGATCTACGACGGCAAGATCAGCGACAGAGGCATGCTCCGGCTCCTTCACGCGCGGGCAAAGGAGGGGGTCGACGTCCGGGTGCTCGGCAAACTGGGCAAGGCGGGGGGCGGGATAGAGGCTCGCAAGCTCCAGGGTATGAGGCTCCACGTGCGCGCCATGATCCGCGACGGGTCTGCCGCGTTCGTGGGGAGCCAGAGCCTGCGCAAGCTGGAGCTGGACGGCCGGCGTGAAGTAGGCGTCATCGTGAGCGCCCCGGCGGTGGCCGGCCGGATGCAGGAAGTCTTCGAGGCCGACTGGCTCAGGACGCTGTCGAAGTCCGAGGCAGCAAAGCTTGGGCCTGAGCACGCCAGGTCCGTCAAAGCGGCGGAGTAGGACGGGAGACGGGCGCGGCTACTCAGGCTGCCGCCGCCCGATGATGCCGGAGTCGACAATCCGGCCGGTGCGGGAAATCGCATTGAAATACATCTCGTCACCGTCGATCTCGGCCGCCAGGAAGATCTGTTCGGTGTCGTTGCCGACAGCCGTGATGCCGGTCCGCCGGTCCAGATTCCCACGCCGGAGCTGCCCGCTCGAACCGACGACGAAGTAGACGATCCCCTGCTGCGGTTTCACCCGTTCGTACACGTGATCGTGTCCGGTCAGCACGACCGAGACTCCGTACTTCACGAAAAGAGGTTCGAGGACTCTCCGCTTGGGAAGGTCCGATCCGTGGCGCCCGCCCGACGAGTACATGGGGTGGTGGAAGAACGCGATTCTCCAGGCCTCGGTCGACTTTGCCAGCTCCGCCTCCAGCCACTGGAGCTGGGCCGGCTCGAGGTAGCTCGACTCCAGGGCAAAGAACCGGACGTTCTGTGTCGGCGCCTTGAAGGTGTAGTAGAGGCGGCCGTTCATGTTGAATGGCTGGTAGTGCCGCTGCTCGCGCGAATCGTGGTTCCCCAGCGAGGCATAGAACTTCACCTGTGCATCCAGGAGCGCCTTGTACGGCGCTTCGAACTTCCTGACGAGGTCCTGGGCGCGCTCCGAGCCGTAGATGTTGTCCCCGACCGTGACGAAGAGCTCGAAGCGAGAGGTGGAGTGCAGCTTGGCCATCTGCTCGCCGAGCTGATACTGCTCGCGACTGCCCGTACCGAAATCGCCGATCACGCCGAACTTCAGAGATCCTTGACGGCCGGGGAGCGCGACCGTTGCCCCTTCCGCAGGGGGGGGAGCCTGCACGGTGACCGGGCCTGTCGGCGTGCCAGGCCCCGCCGTGGTGCATCCGGCGGCCAGGACGTACAGCAGGAGCGTGACGACGGAACGGACGCGACGCGGCATGGGAGCTTGCCGGGATCAGATCACTTCGGCAGGGCGTTGTCTATGAAGTCGACGATCAGATGCGCGTGCACGTCGAGCAGAATCAAGCGCTCCCCGATGAACCGGTATTCCAGTTCGAGCGGCAGCTTCGGCAGCATGCTCAGGACCTGCGGCGGCATGCTGGCGAACGGCACGGTGTCGGGGTACCGTTCGTTCACGCGGAAGCGAACGCCCTGCGGGTTCTCGTCCATAATCGAGGCCTTGACTTCGGCTCCTCCCGGGCCCGACAGTGCA
>JACCXG010000495.1 GCA_013697225.1 Acidobacteriota bacterium | reverse complement strand
ACCCGCGTCCACATCCAGGCGGCGGCCAGGTTGAGCGTCGCCCCGACGACGAAGAAGGGGGTCGTCGAGCCGGTCAGCACGAGCAGATACGGGAAGGCAAGGCTCGTGACGAACGAGCCGAGATTGCCGGCCATGTTCATCGTGCCGCTGACAACCCCGGCATTGCCCCGGCCGATATCGATGCAGAAGGCCCAGGAAGGCGGGAGCGTCATGTCGGCGCCGAAGATCGCAATCGTCAGGCAGACGATCGTCAGCCCCGCATTGTCGAACGCCAGTGTTCCGACGAGCCCGCCGGCGGCGAGCAGAAAGCCCGCGATCGCTGGCAGCTGCCGTGAGCGCTGCCACTGCCCATCCCGGTAGAGCCGGTCCACCAGCCAGCCGCCGAACCAGTTGCCGCACGCGCCGCCCACCAGCGGAGCCGCTGCGAGAAGGCCCGTCTGGAACGCCTCCAGCCCGTAGGTTCGCTGCAGGTGGGGGAAGAGCCAGGTCAGGCAGAAGAAGAACGTGAAGTTGGACGCGAAATACTGCCCCATGGCAAACCACACGTTCGCCGAGCGCGCGAGATCCGATGGGTGCAGCGTGCGCTCGACGGCACCGGGGTCCGGGGCGCCGCGGCCGTGCACGATGATCTGCCGCTCTGCCAGCGACACACCGCGGTGCTCCTCCGGGAGGTCCCGGAACCACACGAGCCAGGCGGCCGCCCAGACGAAGCCGAGCCCCCCAAGGGTCAGGAACGCCGGGCGCCAGCCGAACCGGGTCACCAGCCACGCCACGGCAGGGAGCGCGAAGGCAGCCCCCAGCCGGGATCCGGAAAAGTTGATCCCCTGGGCCAGGCCGCGCTCCCTGACCGGCAGCCAGGAATAGAAGGTGCGTGCGCAGGCAGGATACGCGCCTGCCTCCCCGGCGCCGAACAGGAAGCGGAACGCCAGCAGGGATCCGTAGCTCCAGGCCAGGGCCGTCAGGGCGGTGAAGAGCGACCAGACGGCGACAATCCCCGCCAGGACGCGCCGGGGTCCGAAGCGATCCGCCATGGCCCCCGCGGGCGTCTGAAAGAGTGCATATCCAAGCGCGAAGGCGGAGAGCACCCAGCCGAACTGGGTGTCGGACAGACCAATCTCGCCGGTGATCGACTCCTTGGCCGTCGAGATCGCCACGCGGTCCACGTACAACAGCATGGACATGGTGAAGGTCACGGCCACCAGGAGGTGGCGGGTCGCCATCACGCCGGGAGTTCCGGTGAAGCCATGTGCCGTTCGAGGCCGCGCATCACGCGCGCGGTGACCGCAGCGGTGTCAGCCGTTCCGCCGTTTTCGACGGTCACCAGTGAACCGTCAGCATAGGCGGCCTCGACCGCTCCGACGATGGCGGCAGCCGCGCGGTGACACCCCTGAACGGCGTGACGATCGCCAAGCCAGTCGAGCATCATCGCGGCCGAAAGGAACATGGCCGTCGGATTTGCTACTCCCCGGCCGGCGATATCAGGGGCAGTTCCATGGCATGGTTGAAAGACGGCGTGCCCGTCACCGATGTCGGCCGAAGGGGCCATCCCCATGCCTCCCATGAGCGCGGCGCCCACATCGGACAGGATGTCGCCGAACATGTTCTCGGTCACCAGCACGTCGAACTCCCAGGGAGCGCGCACCAGGCGGAGGCCCACCGCGTCCACGTAGGCACAATCGGCCTGGATGTCAGGATGGCGGGAGGCGCTCTCGAGAAAGAGCTGGCGAAAGAACGCCATTGCCGGAAGGACGTTGGCCTTGTCCACGCATGTCACCCGGCCAGGCCGGCCAGCGCGTCTCCTCCTGCGCGCAAGGGTAAATGCGAAGGCAAAGAGACGTTCGCACGTGTCGCGCGAGATGCGCATCGTATCGAACACGGCGGCCTCCCCTTCACGGCGGGTCATGGTGCGTGCGGCAAACAGACCCTCGGTGGACTCGCGGACGAGCACGGCGTCTATGCGCTGTGCCCGTGGGTCGGCAAGCGGCGTCGGTGCGCCCGGCAGCACGCGAATCGGCCGGACACCTGCATAGAGCCCGAACCGCTCCCGGAGGTCGAGCTGCGGGGCGATCTCCGTGCCGTCCGGATACCGCACGTCGGGTAACCCCATGGCCCCCAGCAGGACCGCATCGGCCGCCTCTGCCGCGCGCAGTGCGGCGTCTGGCAACGCTACTCCGGTCCGGCGATACAGCTGCGCGCCGGCCTCGTGCGTCTCGAAGCGCAGCCTGAACTCATCCGACCGGGATGCGACCGACTCCAGGAGTGTGAGGCAGGGGGCCATCACTTCTCCACCGATGCCGTCGCCGGGGAGCACGGCAATCCGAAACTCACGCATCGAGACCCCCACCAGAAGATACGCCACCCTCGTCCTGCCGGCCGGCCTGCCGGACCGGCGTCTCAGCCGCGCGGGGCCCCGGGAGGTGCACCGTCTGCGCCGCGGCAGCCGATTCGTAGGCCGCTTCGACCACCTCGATCGTCTTCAGGTAGTCCGTGCCGTTCGATTCGAACTCCGCCCCCGACGTCATGCAGTCGATGAAGTGCCGCTGCAGCGCGAACACGCAGTCTCCCGCGAAGTTCCTGTTCTCGCGCACATAGGGGAGGTCGGCGCCGGGCCTTCCCAGTGGCTTCACGCGGATGGTCGACTCCGTATCCATGGTCAGATGACCGCCGGTCCCGTCTATCCGCAGGTGCCCGAACGTGAATCGGGGTGACGCGGCCTCGACTTCGTTGTAGCGGCTGGCGTCCCAGATCGCCGTCGCGCCGCTCGCAAACGTCAGGCACACGTGGCCGGCATCTTCGCCGCGGATCACCGGGTTGAGACGCCGCAGGTGCGCATGCACGCTGGTCACCTCTCCGAGCAGGTAGCGGAACGTATCGATGAAGTGGACACCCGTCTCGTATACGAGGAGGCGGGGGTACTCGCGGAAGAACGGCTGCCGCGCGAGATACGCGTCTTCCCCCCATCCGTCCCCCATGCGCATGAGGAAGTGCACGTGCGTGAACTCCCCGATCACCTCGTCGATCTGCACCCTCTTGATGGCGCGGTACCACGGCTGCCAGCGGAAGTTCTCGTGCACCATGAACCGCACGCCGGCCGCGCCGGCCGTCTCCACGATCCGTCTGCTGCTCTCGAGGGTGGGTGCCAGCGGTTTCTGGCAGATGATGTGAACGCCGCGGGCGGCCGCATAGGCGCACATCTCCTCGTGCGTCTCCGGGGGGGTGATGATGTCGACGAAGTCAGGCCGCTCCACGTCGATCATCTCGCGCCAATCGCTGTAGTAGCGTGGCACACCGTACCGGGCCATGATCGCGCGGGCCTTCTCCTCGGTGCGGTTGTAGACGGCGCTGATCTCGACGCCAGGGATGCGGGTCCAGGCTTCGAACTGGAAGGGGGCGAAATACCCTGAGCCCAGGGCCACACCCCGCAACCGCCTGGTCTCTGTCATTCGGGTCCTTCCCGCGCGGGGCGCTGTTTGACGCGAACCGCCGCAGCGTATACGTTGACGAATACAGTGTCAATGGGACATCCGGAAGCCGCCGCCGCATTGCTGGAGCCGCTCGGCCGCGACCTGCAGCGCCCTGAATGCGTGCTGGGTTCCCGCACCGGGGACGTGTTCGTCTCGGACTGGAGAGGGGGCGTCACGATGCTGCGCCGTGATGGATCTCAGCAGACGTGGATTGGCCGCGCGGGTACGTTCGAGCTGCGGCCCAACGGCATCGCGCTGACAAGGGACGGCACGTTCCTGATCGCGCACCTGGGAGACACCGGCGGGATCTGGGAGCTGGAGCGGGACGGACGCCTGACACCGCGGCTGACAGAGGTCGGCGGGCTCCCCCTGCCGCCCACCAACTTCGTGACCGTCGACGAGCGCGGTCGTACGTGGATCTCCGTCAGCACCCGCCGGTCTCCTCGACAGCGGGCCTGGCGCGCGGACGTGGCCGACGGGTTCATCGTCCTGCTGGACGAGCGGGGAGCCCGCATCGTTGCCGACGGCCTGCACTACACGAACGAGGTCCGCCCGGATCCCTCAGGAGAGTGGCTGTATGCGGTCGAGACGTTCGGGCGCCGGCTGGTACGGTTTCCCGTCCGGGCCGATGGGGAGCTCGGCACGCGGGAAACCGTGATCACGCTGGGGGACGGGTGCTTCCCGGACGGATTTGCCTTCGACGAGACGGGGGGGATCTGGATCACGAGCCTGGTGAGCAACCGCCTCCTGCGGCTCCGGCCGGATGGTCGTCTCGAGACGGTGATCGAGGAGCTGGATCAGGAGTTCGTCTCCCGCACCGAACGGGCGTTCGCCGCTGGCGCCATGAGCGCCGAACACCTCGGTCCGATCCCCGGCACCAGGCTGCAGCACGTCACCAGCGTGGCGTTCGGCGGTCCCGACCTGCGATCCGTCTATCTTGGATCGCTCCACAACACGTGCATCCACCGTTTCCGTGCACCGGTCGCGGGTGCACGGCCGACCCACTGGCGCATCGATCTGCCATGACCTGTCGGTGCCGGCGGCCGGTGATTTCCTGAAACCACGCATGCCACACAGCCCCGCGCGGCCCGGCTCCAGGGCATCACGCACAGGGATCTCCCGGCCGCCGTCCACCCGGGAGTCACGGGCGGGCCGGAGTTCGCTTGTCGAGCGCGCGTACGCGGAAGTCCGCCGGCGCATTCTCGACAACGAATACGCACCGGCACAGCAGGTTCTCGAGGGAGAGCTTGCCGACACGCTCGGCATGAGCCGCACACCGCTGCGCGAGGCACTCGTGCGGCTGCAGAACGAGAACTTCGTCCAGCTGATCCCGCGGCACGGGATGCGCGTAGTGCCACTCTCGCTTCAGGGGCTGCGCGATATGTACGAGGTGCTCACGGCGCTCGAGCTCGCGGCCATCGAGCGCCTGGCGCGTACGCGCCCGGGGGGTGAGATACTGGCGCCGCTGGACAGCGCACTCGACGAAATGGAGGCCGCCGCCAGAACGCGGGACTTCGATGCCTGGGTCCGGGCTGACGAACGCTTCCACCGGACATTGATCGATCTCTGCGGCAACCCACGCCTGGCGGCGATGGCCTTCACGCTGTGGGACCAGGGGCACCGGGCACGCGTGACGACCGTGCGCCTGCGCCCGTCGCTCCGCCCCTCCAATCGCGAGCACCGGGCTGTTGTCGACGCGATTCGCCGGGGTAACTGGCGCGAGGCGCGGACGCAGCACACCAGGCACCGCGCCAGAACGAGCCAGGAAATCCTCGACCTGCTCGAAAGGACCCGCATGGGGAGCGTCTGACACGGCCCGGCGCCGCCGCCCTTCAGAGGCAGCGGGTCAAAGGTCCAGGAAGCGCTCCATCTCCCGCCAGATGTACGGCAGGCTCCCTGTGAGCTGATGATCGTCCTGCAGCCTGTGCAGCTCGACATTCGGCCGTTCCGATGC
>JACCXG010000470.1 GCA_013697225.1 Acidobacteriota bacterium | reverse complement strand
CTCCCGTCTCCCGCGGCTGGTGATTCTCCCCCGCGGGGGGGAAGGCTACGCGCTGACCTATCAGGCACGGGTCGCCACGCCCGGGGACATCACGATGTACTTCATCGACGCGCACACAGGAGCGGTGGTCCACCAGCGCAGCGATGCGCACACCCAGGCGGCTGTCGGGCTCGGGACGGGGGTGCTCGGGGATCGCAAGAAGGTCCAGGCGAGCCGGCAGGGTGGCCTCTTCGTGCAGATCGACCGCATGCGCCCGCCGGTGATCGAGACGCTGGACATGCGGGGAAACCTGTTCCGGACCCTGAACATCCTCAATGGCATCGTCACCCCGGCGGCCTCGGATTTCGCAGCCGACCCGGACAACGACTGGACCGACGGCGCAGCCGTGGATGCCCACACGTACGCCGGCTACACCTATGACTACTTCTTCAAGCGGTTCGGCCGCCGGGGCCTGGACAACGCTGACATTCCGATCAGGAACCTGACGCATCCGGTCGACAGGGCGAACGCCGGGCACGTGCCCGAGTTCGTCCTGGGCCTCTTCTACCTGAATGCGTTCTACGCGGGCAGCGGCGTGATGGTGTACGGCGAGGGACTTCCTCCGAACGTGGTCACACTGCCCGAGCGTCAGCGCTGGAACTACATGAGCGGCGCACTCGATGTCGTGGCGCACGAACTCACGCACGGCATCACCGACTATTCCTCCGGTCTGCTCTACGAGAACGAGCCCGGGGCGTTGAACGAGTCGTTCTCCGACATCATGGGCACGGCGGTGGAGTTCTTCTTCCAGCCCCCGGGCGACGCGCTCCTGCAGGCCGACTACCTCATTGCGGAGGATGTCGTGACCCCGGGCGGGCTCCGTTCGATGGCGGACCCGGCGGCATTCGGCCATCCCGACCACTACAGTCGCCGCTACACGGGGACGGCCGACAACGGCGGCATCCACGGCAACGCCGGCATTCCGAATCAGGCGTACTTCCTCGCCGTCGAGGGAGGGACCAATCGCACATCAGGGCTCGTGGTCCAGGGAATCGGGCGTGGCAACCGCGAGCAAATGGAACGGGTCTTCTATCGCGCGTTCACGCTCCTGATGCCGGCGAACGCGGACTTCGTCACCGCGCGCGCGGCCACGATCCAGGCGGCGCGGGATCTGTTCGGCCCGGGCAGCGCCCCGGAACGTGCCGTCACACAGGCCTGGACGGCTGTCGGCGTGAACTGACCCATGACGAAACAGATCGCGCGGCTGATCCCGCTGCTGCTCGTTGCGTGGGGGGTCCCGCTGGCCGGGCAGGCGCCTCCCCCCCGCATCTCTGTTGCAGTGCACGGGGGATATCAGCCCACAACGAGCCGGTTCGAAGACAGCTTCACCTTTGCGAGGTATCAGGAGACCGGGTCCACCCGTGTCGAGTACCCGATGGGAGGAGCCTTCCTGTTCGATGCCGGGGCCGGCGTGCGGCTATGGCGCCGACTCGGTGCGGGCCTTGTCGTCTCGAGGGTCGGCCGGGCCAGCACGGCATCGACTCGCTCGTTCATCCCCCATCCCCTCTACCTGGACACGCCGCGCCAGGTTGACGGGGAGGCCGACGCCGTGCAGCGGGCCGAAACGGGCATTCACTTCCACGTGCGGTACGAGGCTGCGTCGAGAGGACCGCTGCGGATCGTGATCTCGGGCGGCCCGTCGGTGCTGCGCGTCCGGCAGACCCTCGTCACCGAGGCCCGGGTCCGGGAAGAGTATCCCTACGACACCGCGGAGTTCGGAGGGGTGAACACCCGGGAGGTCGAGGGTCGCGCCAACGGCTTCAACGTCGGGGCCGACCTCGGCTGGATGTTCGCGCGGCATCTCGGCCTGGGTGGCACACTGCGGCTCACGCGCGCTGTCATCGACCTCGACGCAGACCAGCGACGCATTCCCGTCGATGCCGGCGGGGCTCACATCGGTGTGGGCCTCAGGCTGACATTCTGATCCTGCCCCGCGGAAGATTGTCTCTCCGATGACCCCCTTTGGTTCCCGTGTGCTCTCCGCCGTTCGCCGAATCCCGCCGGGGCGTGTGGCGACGTACGGAGACATCGCCGCAGCGGCCGGCCGCCCCGGGGCGGCACGTGCCGTTGGCAACATCATGCGCACGTGCACGGATCGGACGGTTCCCTGCCATCGTGTCGTGGCCGCAGGGGGCAGACTGGGCGGGTTCGGCGGGGAGACCGGGCTGAAGCGCGCGCTCCTCCAGGCCGAAGGGCTCGTCGTTCGCTCGACAGGGATCCGGGAGTTCGACCGCTTCAGATGGGCTCCGCGGAGGGGCGAACCACGGCGCCCCGGATGACGTAGACCATCTGAAGACATGAGATCGAGGAGGAAACCGGCGGGCAACGCGCCGCCTGCGGGGACACGTCTAATATGACAGGACAGGCTGTGACGAGCCCCGCCCGGAGCAGGGCAGAGGATCTGGCGCTCATCGAACGCTGCCGCCAGGGCGATCTGGCGGCGTTTGAAAGCATCTACCGGACCCACTCCGGCCGGCTATACAGCCTTGCCTGCCGGATGGTGGGAAATCCGGCCGACGCCGAAGATCTCCTCCAGGAGATTTTCATGGCTGCGCACCGGAAACTGGACAGCTTTCGCGGAGACGCGGCGCTCGGCACCTGGCTGTTCCGCCTGGCGACCAATCTGTGCCTCGACCATCTGAGGAGCCGGGGGGCGAAGACGGCCGGGCTGACCGGGCCGCTCGAGGACGAGCCGGGACTCGCCGATGGCGGCTCACGGCGGCTTGCGGAGCGGACCGTGAACAAGATGGATCTGGAGCGGGCCATCGCGCAGCTCCCGCAGGGCTGCCGGACCGCGTTCGTGCTGCACGACGTGGAAGGACTCGAGCACGGAGAGGTGGCCGAGATGCTCGGGATTGCGGAAGGCACCTCCAAATCACAGGTGCACAAGGCGCGGCTTCGACTCCGCGCGATGCTCGGACGGTAGGCATACAGTGAAGGCTTGCGAACGGTATCTCAACGCGATCAACGAGCTGGTGGACGGCACGCTGGGGCCGCTTCGCCGCACGGAGCTGGAGCTGCACCTGGAGGGCTGCGAGGGCTGCAGCGCGCTCGCCGCGGAGCTGCAGCCGATTCGTGACACGGCTCGAAGCCTCGACACCATGCCGGCTCCCCCCCGGGCATGGGCCGCGATCGAGGCCAGGCTGCGCGCCGAGGGACGCGTGGCGGCCCGCCCCCTGGGGATCAGGGCCCGCCCGTACGCCGCGCTCGCGCTGGCGGCTGCCCTGGTCCTCGCTGTCGGTGCGTCGCTGTTCGTGGTCACCTCCCGGAATCCTGCACCCGCACCGGTCACGACCGTCGGCGACGGGAACGGCAACGCGGAATCCGTTCATCCCGTCCAAAGCGTGGAATCAGAGATGGCGCTGACCGAAAAGCATTTCCAGAACGTCGTGGAACGGGCCGACCAGGTCCTCGATCCGGCCACGGCCGCTGTGCTGCAGAAGAACCTGCTGGTGATGAACCAGGCGCTCGAGGAGAGCCGCAAGGTACTCGAAGCGGATCCGCAGAACCTGCCGGCGCGCCAGAGCTTCTACGAAACGCTGCGGCAGAAAATCGAGTTCCTGCAGACCACGATCGCGCTGATGAACCAGATGCGGCAGGGAGACGCCGCCGGCGCTGCGGAGATCGTCGAGGGCGGTAAATCATGAGCGAACGCCCCGCTCGACAGATGCGGACACATACGATGCGAACCACGCTCACCCTCACGCTGCTGGCCGCCCTCGCCCTCCCGGCCCCGGTTCGCGCAGGCACTGCCGATGCGGACCCGCGGGTTCACCCGGGGCTGCTCCACTACACCACCGGCGAGTCCCTGCCGGAGCAGCGGGGGCAGGTCACACAGACCGACCGGACGTCGCGCACCGTTCGCCTCGAAACCGACGGTGAGCTGGACGTTGCCAATATTTCCGGCGACATCATCGTGCAGCAGGGCTCCGGCCGTGACGCGACAATCGAGATCACCAAGACCGCAAGAGCAGCCTCGGACGCCGACGCACAGGAGCTGCTCCAGCTCGTGCAGGTGGAGATTACGGAACGGCCCAACCGGGTGGAGGTCAGGGCCCACTATCCCCGAGGCGAGGGGGGGCGCCGGCAGAACCGGCGCAACTCCGAGGTGGAGGTTCAGTACAACATCACGGTTCCCGCAGGCGTTCGCGTGCGGGCGCACTCAATCGCGGGCTCCATCTCGGCCAGAGGTGTCACCAGCGAGCTCTCGGCCGAGTCCGTGAGCGGCAACGTGACCGTCGAGAAAGCAGGCCGCCTCCGCTCGGCAAAGTCAATCTCCGGCAACGTGCAGATTACCGAGACCAGCATCGACGGTCCCTTCCAGGTCTCGAGTGTGAGCGGCAACCTCGTGCTCCGAGGCATCAAGGCACAGCAACTGGATGCCGGGTCCATCAGCGGTGACATCATTCTGGACGGCGTGACCTGCCCCAGGCTCAAGGTGCAGACGGTGAGCGGCGACGTGCAATTCAATGGGCCGCTGCCGAGGAGCGGGCGTTACGAGCTGAACTCTCACTCCGGCGACATCAGCGTGGGCGTGGCGGGGAACCCTGGTTTCCAGATTGAGGCGACATCCTTCAGCGGGTCGGTCCACTCCGACTTCCCTCTTGAAAAGGGAGGAGCGGGCGACG
>JACCXG010000468.1 GCA_013697225.1 Acidobacteriota bacterium | reverse complement strand
CCGGCTTCCAGGACGATTTCGTCCCCGGGCTTGGCGGCATTCAGAGCGGCCTGGAAGTCCATGCCGGCGTTGACATACAGAGTGGCAGCATGGGCCTGCGATACACCGGGAACGAGTGAGACGATGGCGGCGAGGGCGAAGATCAGCCCCGCGGGCACACGTCGGCCATGAGCAGCGAACATTGCGAGTTTCCTTTCTGAATTCGGGCGGCGGGGTTGAACGGTGCGCCCGGACCATGAAAGGGCAAGAAGGGTGCCCTGGTGGTGAATGCCCATTTGTGGGCGAATATCACCGGGATCTGACGACTTTGAAGAGGGGACGAACAGGCGCCCGGCAGGGCGCCTTACAGTTCTGCGCGGGAACTACGAAACTGACCCGATCCGCGGGTCTGCGACGCCGATGGATCGTCCGAGCACGCGTGAGTACAACGCCAGGACCTGGTCGAGATGCTCGTCGGTCGTCGCGGCAGCCCTGCGATCGGCCGGCCGCGTGCCGAACACGTGGTCGATCATTTCGACGAGCGCCGTACGGTCCGAGCGCGGGATCAGGTGGATCCCCGCCGGGCGCATGCCGTTGTCGGTGGCAATAACCGGAACCCCGAGCTGCAACGCTTCGCGTACCGACACGGAGTCACCGTCGTAGAGGGTGGTCCTCAGAAAGACGTCGGTCTCGGAGAGGAGCCGCACGGTGAGCGGATGCGGCACATCCCCGCACAGTAGTACATGCGCCCCCGCCGGATCCGACGCAATCAGCTGGCGGAGGCCCGGCTCCAGGCTGCCGGAGCCGATGATGACCAGCCCGGCTTCCGAGTGGCGACGGCGAATCTCCTGGAGCGCCGTGACCTGCAGCGGCAGGTCGTATTCCGGTTCGAGCAGGCCGACGGTGGTCAGCAGCGGGGTGTGGGCTGCCCGAAATGCCCGCAGCTCCTCCGGGAGGACCGCATCCTCCCGGACTGAGACCGGCGCATACGGGCAGATGATCTCGATGCGGGACGGGTCCACGCCGAAGCGGCGGAACAGCGCGGCAATCTCCGCGTTGACGGCGATGACAGCGTCCATCCGGCGAAGCACGAGCCCGGGCACCGAGAAGCGGCCGGCACCGCGTGTCCCGGCAAAGGAGGGGTAGCCTCCCGAGTGCAGCGTGAGCACCGTCCGGCGGCGTGGCAGCATCGAGCAGAGCAGGCAGAGCGCCAGGAGGCGCGCCGTGAAACGTCCGCCGATGTGCAGGTGGATGATGTCGGCGTCTATCGTCAGGAGCAGCTTCAAGACCTCCCGCGCAGAGCGCGGGTGGTACACGTCGTCGTCGGTGGCCCCCCGGTGCCTCGTGAGGTTGAGTACCGGGGAGCGCGCGTGATGACGGTGCAGATGATCCCGGATCGCCACGAGATTGGTCTGCACGCCCCCGTGCGGTGGAGGGTACGGGCCCAGCTGCAGGACGACCATCAGGCGCCGCTTGCCGGAGATTCCTCGCCGCCAGGTTCGAGATTCACTGGTGCACGCGTGCGGGCCGATTCCAGCATGGCGAGGCATCCCAGCGTAGACCGCGTGCCGTCGTGGACCGTTACCGGGGCGGGAGTTCCCGTGCGCACGGCCGTGACGAACGACTCCACCAGCCCTGCGTACCCCTTGTCCGCCCACCAGTGGGAACGCAGGCGGCGGACGTTCCCGCGCATGTCGAGCCGGAGGAAATCTTCGGTCAGGACGCCGACACCCTCTCCGAAGACTTCCACGCGCTCTCCCGCGGAAGTCCGGCTGCCGACGGTGCAGTACGTGAGGTTGCCGATCGAGCCATCTGCGAACCGGAAGCTCGCCACCAGATTGTTCTCACCCACAGGGTGCGGCCGGTCCGTCGGGAGGCTGAAGGCACTGACGGCCACAGGTTCCGAGTCCAGCAGCCAGTACATCAAATCCACGAAATGGCAGGCCTCCCCGAGAATGGCTCCGCCGATTGCCGGGTCGGCCATCCAGTACGAGCCGGAAATTCCGGGCGAATTCACACGGCAGTTGATGACCACCGGCTGGGTACGTCCGCGGAGACGGCGCTTCTGCTCCACGTAGAAGGGAGCGAACCGCCGGTTGA
>JACCXG010000456.1 GCA_013697225.1 Acidobacteriota bacterium | reverse complement strand
ACAGCGGCGGCTGAATTCCGAGCGGGACGCAAACCGCCTCGCACAGCGCACCGGCGAGCCAGACGGGCCAGACGGGGAGCCGCAGCCGAGGCGGGGAGACCTGAAGTTCCTCCGCAATCAGCGCGACGAGCGCGTTGAGCGTGGTGTACTCAGGGCCGGCCAGCAGATACGTGCGGCCCGCAGCCTCCGGAACATCCGCGCACAGCCGGAAGCCCCTGACGAGGTCGTCGATATAAGTGAGGTGGTAGAACACCTCGCCCGATCCGAGCATGGGGAACCTGCCGCGTGCGATACCTCTGAACATCTTCAGAAAGCGCAGATCCCCGGGGCCGTAGATGCCGATGGGCCTTGCGATCACCACCTCGAGCCCGGTGCGCCGGCCGAAGTCCGCTGCAAGCCTTTCCGCCTCGAGCTTGGTTCGCTGATACACGTCTCCGGGAGCAAACGGCGCCTCTTCATCGGCGGGCGGCTTCTCTATATGGCCGTGCACCCCTCCCGTGCTGCAGTGCACGAGGCGGCGCACGCCTGCCGCACGCGCCGCCTCGAGGACGTGCCGTGTCCCGTCCACGTTGACGTGCCGGTAGGCGGATTCGGACTGTCCTGCTTCGCGGTAGGTGGCGGCAATGTGATACACGACCTCGCAGCCCGCTGCCGCACGCGCGACGCTGTCAGGATCCTGGAGATCTCCGGGCCGGAGCTCGGCACCCGCACTCTGCAGGCCGGCCGCGCGCTCCAGGCTCGATGGGCGCACCAGCGCAACGACGGTGTGCCGGTCGCGCAGCAGTGCGCGGGCGAGATGACCCCCGGTGAAACCGGTCGCGCCGGTCACCAGCACCTTCATGCCGGCAGCGCCGCGGCGGCGAGCCGTTCGCACGCTCTCCGGGTGCGTGCGAGATATTCCTCGCGGCTGTACCTCGAACTGGCCCGCTCGGCGGCCGCGCTGCCGAGCCGCTCCGCCAGGGCCGGGTCCTCGAGCACCCGCACAATCCCTGCGGCAAAGGCCTGAGGCTCGGGGGTCACGAGCAGCGCGGTGTCGCGATCGAGCACCTGCGTGTGCGTCAGCAAATCCGTCGCGACGATGGGCTTCCCTGCGCGGAGATACGAGTAGATCTTCAGCGGCGTATTGGTGCCCGCGATGCGCGGAGAGGTCAGTACGTCGGCAGCCTCGACATAGGCCGGGATATCGCGCGCAGGTTGATTGCCCGTGAAGGTGGCCGGGGCGCCAAGAGCTTCGGCACGCGCCCGCATGGCCTCGACCTGGTCGGGGCGCCCGCCGACCACCAGCAGCCGAACGTCCGGCCTTGTCCGCCGGGCGACCGCCATCGCTGCGAACAGCAGTTCCAGACCCTGATACGCCTCGAATGTACCGGTGTACAGCGCCAGCGGCGCGGTTGCGGGAATCCCCCACCGCTCGCGCACTCCGGCGGGCGTGAGCTGCGGCGCCTCCTCGACGTCCCCTCCCATCACGTTCTCGATGAGCAGCGCACGCTCGCCGGCGCCCATGCCGTGCACGTGGTCGAAGAGATCCTGGCAGATGGTGATGACCACGTCGGAACCGAAGATGGTGGAATGCTCCATCCGTTCGAACGCGCGCCGCAGCAGCCGGTTTCGCGCGAACCGGAAGTTCGTCAACTGCTGGGGGAGGCTCGAGTGCATGTCGTACAAGTGCGGGATGCCGAGCCGTCTCGACAGCCAGACGCCGAGCAGCCCGGCCTCCTCGTGCGAATGGACCGCATCGTACTTCCGCCGCCCCGCCTGCCGGAGCGCGGTCACGATCAGGTAGCCGTCGAGCAGGACCTTGGACCAGGACGGCCCGATGGGCACGCGCGTCAACCCCGGCGGACGGCCGGCCCTGATGATGCGCAGATTCGGCAGCGCCACGTCCGCACCAAACGGGTACGTGACGAGGTCCACATGATGCCCCAGCTCTACCAGCGCCTTGATCCGGTGGTACTCGCTGAAGGGCGTGCCGCGGGGCTCGAAGAAGGGCTCCGGCGCCAGCATCAATATCTGGAGCGGGCGCGCCGGCGCTGAGGGGGGATTCAGGTCTGATGGCAAAACAACAAGCGGGAACCCAGCCGCGATTATAGTGGCCGCTCGCGAGCAGGGTCAACGCGCCGACGTCCGAGTTTCTCCCCAGACATCAGCCGGGTCACCGCGGAGGATCGACCGGTCCACATCGGCGCCAGCCGGCAGCGACAGGAAATACTCGACCATCGGGCGGTCGTCCGTGAGCACCGGCCCCGGGCCGATGAGGCGTTGCAATGCCGCGCGGTCTCCACGATAGAGGCGCTGGAGTTCCTCGAAGCTCCCGAGGCCAGCCGCTTCGAGCGCCGCGGCAGTCTCGGGGATGTGCAGCTTCCACTCGAAATCAGACCGGCTCAACTGCAGCGGACGCTTCGAACCAATCAGCAGGCTGCCGTCGTCCCACACTGTCACGTAGGGAAACACGCCCATGAAGGTCCGGGCGATGAGGCGGTAGTCTTCCCCGCTGCCATAGACCCACTGCAGCATGACACCGCTGTCATTCAACACGCGCCGGGCAAGCTCGAAATACTCGGCCGAATACACGTTCCCCGCGCCGGCGTGGATTGGCAGGATGATGTCGGCCGTGATGACATCGTACGTCTCCGTCGTCAGCATCAGGTAGTTGCGGCCGTCGTCCAGACGGATGCGCACGTTTCCCCGTGACGTGACGCCGGAGTTCACATCCTCGAAGAACGCCGCCGCGCGCACGACGGCGGGAGAGAGTTCAACGACATCGACGTTCACACCGGGATACTGGCTGACGGCCCCCGCGGTCACCCCTCCGCCGAGCCCGATGACGAGCGCACGGCGGGCCTGCGGATGAAGTGCCATCGGCAGATGCCCCACGCGGAGATGGGCGGAGACCATCGGGCCGATGTTGCTCGCCTGGTGCAGGCCGTCGAGGTACATGGCACGCCGGCCGCCGCGGGCCGACGGCACATCGTGCACGCTGACGGTCGCTTGAACGCCCTCCTCACGCCAGAGCAAGGGCTGCCCCGGAAATCGGTACGCGAGGAAGACATCGAAGGGATCGCCTGTCGCGCCGGCGACCAACGCAAACGTGACCGCGACCCCGCCGGCGGAGGCCAGGGCGGATC
>JACCXG010000340.1 GCA_013697225.1 Acidobacteriota bacterium | reverse complement strand
CCCTCCCGGCTCGCGTATGATGGCGCTCGAACTCGGGTCGCGGAGGGCTTTGGTTGAACGAGAACGCACCTGCACCCGGGCGGCAGTCGCCGCTCGCCATGGACGGCGCAACCTTCCGCGCGCACGGTCACCGTCTCGTCGATCAGCTGGCCGAGCTCCTGGAGGCGATTCCCCAAGGGCCGGTCACCGTCGATCAATCGCCTTCAGCCGTCCGCCACAGCTTGAACCTCACCGGTCCGCTGCCGGAAACCGGGACCGACGCGGGAGTACTCCTGGAGTCCACCGCCAGCGCCCTGTTTGCGCACTCGCTCTTCAACGCACACCCTCGATTCTTCGGGTACATCACCGCCCCCCCGGCACCGATCGGTGTGCTCGGTGACTTTCTCGCCGCGGCGCTGAACGCCAACGCCGGCGCGTGGGTCCTCTCACCGGCGGCTACCGAGATCGAGCGACAGACCGTTCGCTGGATCGCGGAGCTGGTGGGCTGCTCCCCGGAGAGTGGCGGGCTCCTTGTCAGCGGCGGCAACATGGCCAACCTGGTGTGCTTCTGGGCGGCGCGCGCTGCGGCATCCGGGTGGAACGTGCGCGAGGAAGGGGTCGCCGCACGCAACGGCCGACAGCTGCTGGCGTATGCATCGGCCGAAACGCACACGTGGATTCAGAAAGCAGCCGATCTCTCCGGGATTGGCACGTCTGCGGTGCGGTGGATCCCGACCGGCCCCGATCTCCGGATCGACCTCACGGCGCTCCGGGCCCGACTCGACGCGGACACGGCAGCTGGCGGCGTGCCGTTCATCGTCGTGGGCACGGCCGGCTCGGTGAGCACCGGTGCCGTGGATCCTCTCGTGGAACTTGCGGCGCTCTGCAGGGAGCGGCAGATCTGGTTCCACGTCGATGGCGCCTACGGAGGATTTGCCGCGTGCGTGCCGGACGCGCCAGGCGATCTGCGCGCGCTCGCCGAGGCGGATTCCGTGGCCGTGGATCCGCACAAATGGCTCTACGCCCCGCTCGAAGCCGGATGTGCGCTCGTGCGCGATCCCGAGACGCTGCGCAACGCGTTCGCCTACCATCCGCCCTATTACCACTTCGAGGAAACGGTAACCAACTACGTGGACTACGGCCCGCAGAACTCCCGCGGATTCAGGGCACTCAAGGTATGGCTTGCGCTCCGGCAGGCTGGCGCCGCCGGCTACCGGCAGATGATTGCCGGCGACATCGCCCTCTCACGTGCGCTGGCCGAGGGCGTGCGCGCTTCCGAGGAGCTCGAGCTCGTGACACAGGGGCTGAGCATCACGACGTTTCGATTCGTGCCGCAGGAGCTGCGCGCGCGAACGGCCGAGTCCTCCGTGGGCGAGTATCTGGATCGATTGAATCGACAGCTGCTGGACCGGCTGCAGCGGGAGGGTGAGGTGTTCGTCTCGAACGCGGTCGTGCGCGGGCGCTTCGTGCTCAGGGCCTGCATCGTGAACTTCCACACCGGTGTGGGGGATGTGGAAGAGGTGCCGTCGATCGTGACCCGGGTAGGCCGCAGCGTTCATTCGCTGCTGCGAGAGGAAGGTGTGGAGGCCGGCGGGGCTGCCGCCGGTCCTCCACAATCCGGCTGAACCTACTTCGCCTCGGGGCAGCTCCCCGACACGCGCTCGATTGACGTCGCGCGGAATTCCTTCATCGCGCCGGCCGATCCCATGCGGCTGTGGTCGTGCGCGCCCTGCGCGCCGGGAGCGCCAGGCGCACCGGCGATTCCAGCAGTTCCGGCCGTTCCGGTCGCCCCGACCTCGGTGCCGGCTCCTGCGGTGGTCCCCGCCTGGCCGTGGCCTGCGATGCCCGTGCTGGCCGTGCCGGTCGGCTGGGTACCAGCCGCCGCACCCGCTTCACTCCGGTCCGCCGCGCCGGCGCCCGGACGATCAGCGTCGTGCTCCTTCATTTCGATATGACCCTCGAGCCGTACGCGTTCGCCGGCATGCAGCTTCAACCGGTCATCGTCCAGTCCGACGATCTTGTAGGACCCCGCAGAGTACGCCGCCGTCGCTGCCGTTCCGCTCGTGCCCACCGGCGCCGGAGTTTCCGTACCCGCCTGGCCAGTCGGCCGATCGGCCTGTCCGGCAGCCTGCGTGCCGGTTGCCTCAGCGCTCGTCCCGGCAGCGGTGGCGGACGAGGGCTCACTTCCGCTCTTCACCTGCGCGTTGTGGAGGACGAACTGCGTCTCGCTGGACCGTGGCGTCTCCCTGTCCTGTGCCTCCGCCCGCTGCTCCTGCTGCAGGCACCCTTCGATGCTCACCTGCTGCCTGGCGCCGGCAGACTGTGTGGCCTGGTCCTGCCCCTGACCGGTCGTCTGCGCACTGACCATAGCCGTCGCGAATGCCGCGGCAACTGCCATTCCCACTGCGTGCTTCTTCATGTGTGTGCCTCCTGTGCTTTCGTCATTTGCCTCAGGAAGTGCAAGCTGGACGCCAGCGCCCCGGCCCGGGAGCGGTCTACGGCCGCCGCACCCTCGACACGATGAATCCAACGATGGCCAGCACCAGTACCACCATGATCACGCCCATCCACATGCCGGCTTCGAAGATCGTGGCGATGGCCTGGCAGCCTGAAAGAGGAACGACCAGGAGCAGGAGCAGCAGCAGCGAAGCGCGACGTGAATCCATGGTGGTTCTCTCTGTGTAAGAAGTGGATCTCGTGTGCCCTGGCGCTACATCGGCGCCGGCGTCGAGCGGGCTGCGTGCACGGGCCATGCCGGACACGGGCACCGGGAACCCCAGCTCGTCAGGAGAGTGGCAGCCCTGATGTCCGCCGCCAGACGAAGCGAGAGTGCCGCAAGCGTGAGCGCCGGGTTGGCTGCGGGAATGAATGGGAAGACCGAGACATCACAAGCGTACAGGTTGCGTCGTACTCCCGTCCGGCATCCAGATTGCGGCGCAGCGCCTCCTGGCCGAGGGGCGAGTCGTCCGTGAGCAGATTGTCATATCCGTGCCGGTAGCGTGGTGCGTGATCCGGGAACGTCACGGTGTT
>JACCXG010000435.1 GCA_013697225.1 Acidobacteriota bacterium | reverse complement strand
ATCGTATGAAGGTGGCAGACAGCAACTGCAAGCGCATCGGCGGCATCGTGCGGGGATGGCACCCTGTCGAGGCCGAGCAGGAGTTTGATCATCTCCTGCACCTGCCTCTTCTCTGCCCGCCCGTACCCCACCACGGACCGCTTGACGACAGCGGGGCTGTACTCCACCACCGGCACGCCGCATTCGCACGCTGCCAGGAGGGCCACGCCACGCGCGTGCCCCAGCTTCAGGGCACTACGCACGTTCCGGGCATGGAAGATGTCTTCGACCGCTACGCACTCCGGGCGGTGGCGCTCGAGCAGCCCCTTCAGGCCGGCGTGAATAAGCATCAGTTTTTCGGGGAAGGTGGCACCCGGAGGTGCCGACAAGGCGCCGCAGATGACGAGGCGGTGAGCGCTCCCGGCAGGCTCGATACAACCGTATCCGGTGCGCTCCGAGCCGGGATCGATCCCGAAAATCCTCACGCCAACGAGGCCTCGATCTCCTTCTCTTCGATGTCGGCGTTCGACCACACCTTCTTGGTGTCGTCGTGCTCCTCGACGGCTTCCATCAGGCGCACCATCTGCTGCGCCGGCTTGCCTTCGAGCTTGACGTAGTTCTGCGGCAGCATGGCGATCTCCGCGGCACCCGGCTCGACGCCGAGGCCCTTCACCGCCTCGAGCACCTTCTGGAACGTGTCAGGAGCCGACACGACCTCCCAGCTGTCCCCGTCGTCACGCATATCGTCGGCCCCGGCTTCGATGGCGGCCGCCATCAGCGCGTCCTCTTCCGCCTGCGACTTGTCGACGACAATGTAGCCCTTCTTGTCGAACATCCAGGCAACGCTGTTCTCGGCGGCGAGATTGCCGCCGTACTTGCCGAGCAGGTGCCGCATCTCGCCTACCGTGCGGTTCTTGTTGTCGGTCAGCGTCTCGATGATCAGCGCCGCCCCGCCAGGGCCGTATCCCTCGTACGTGATCTCGTCATACGAGACGCCGGGGAGCTCGCCCGTCCCGCGCTGAATGGCGCGCTTGATGTTGTCGGCCGGCATGTTGACCGACTTGGCTTCGGCGATGATCGTCCGGAGCCGCGGATTGCTGTCGGCATCGCCACCTCCCTGACGGGCGGCCACCGCGAGCTCCTTGATGATGCGCGTGAAGACCTTGCCGCGCTTGGCGTCAGCCGCGCCCTTCTTGTGCTTGATGGTGTGCCATTTGGAGTGGCCTGACATGGCAGATCCCCCCGATTTCCTGTATGAATTCGCAAAAAATGACGGTTCATCCTACCACGAAGGCGGGTGGGGGTGGCAACCGCTGCCCGACCGGCTACTTGCGCCTGGCCAGAACGATCCAGACGTCGGCGCGCAGATCCAGCGGGCCCCCTTCATAGTCGCCAAGCACGGCTTCCACCACGAACCCCGCGGCCTCCAGCCGGCGCCGCATCTGCGGGATGGAGATCGTTCTGAACGTGAGGGAGAAGCGTTTCACCACCCGTTTGCTGCCGCGGCGCTCCACGTACTCCTGGTCGAAGATGGTGAGGCCCTTGCGCTGGTCCTGTCGTACCGACTCCGTCAGGCGGATGCGACCGTGCCCCCGCCGCCCGGTGAGGCTGACACGACGGTCGTATTCCGACCAGCGCGGCAGATCCGGCACCAGGTCGATGGCGAACAGGCCGCGCGACCGCACCACGCCGGCCACCGCGTCGAGCGTCTCACGCAGATCGCGCTCGCGCGTGAGGGACTGCAGAATGCCATAAGGCGCCATGACAAGGTCGAACCTGACGCGGCGCCTGAACGGCAGCTGCCGGATGTCTCCGCGGAGGAGCATGGCCCTGAGCTTCGCGGCCCTGAGCCGCTGCCGCGCACGCGCCAGCATCGGAGCGGACCGATCGATGCCCACGACGCGGGCACCCGCGCGCGCAACCGGGACGGTGATCCGACCCGTGCCGCACCCGAGCTCCAGCACCGGACCCTTCTGCGCCGCAGCAAGCCGCTGCCAGAACGGCACGTCGCGCCGCTTGACCGTCTGCGCGTTCTCCCAGTCGTAGAACGGCGCGTACTCGTCCCAGCCGTGCCACCCCTCAGCCACGCGGGAACGCTCCGGCACCGTTGCGCAGGCTACCGCCCGGGAGCTCCCGGTCCGCAGCCACCGCCGGAACAAGGGCGTGTCGCGTGTTCAGGTTCAGCATGAGCAGGAGAACGTGTTTCGGCCGACGGGAACGGATGTACAGCTACTCCCCTCGCTGGCCGACGACGGCGAAGAGGAGGGTGCTCTGGATTTCCACGAAGCTGCGGCCCGCCGCCCCGGCGGCATCCTTGTAATCGGCGAGCGCCTGCAGGTACGCCTCACCCGAACTGCGCACCGCGCCGTCGTCGGCGCGATCTATCGCGGATTCGATCGCCTGTTTACGAGCGCTCCAGAGCCGCTGATCCTGAGCTCCGAGCCAGGTGACGGAAACGGGGAAGAGCTGCACCTCGAGCAGCTCGATTCCCAGCTCCCCGAAGAGGGTGGGCAGGCGCGGACCCAGCCGCGGCTCCAGAGCCTCGCCTCTCAGCGCAGCTTGTGCCTCGAAGAAGCGCCGGCCGGCGCGGTAGGCGGCCATTCCCTGAGGAAGCGAACTGTACCAGTAGCGGGCGGCGTTGTCCGGTTCGACGGCAAGGATCCGCCCGCCCGGGCGTGTCACACGCGCGAACTCGCCGAGGGCTTCTCCGGGCTGCCCGACGTGCTGCAGCACGGCAACGCAGAACGTGGAATCGAACGTCGCGTCGGGGAACGGAAGGATGCCGGCGTCGGCTGCTGCGAACGAGGCGCGCAGGTTATGGCCGTCAGTGGTCCGCTCGGCGACGATCGTACGCTCGACGATGCGATCGATACCGATGAAGATGACCTGCGGGATACGCAGCCGGGAGAGCTGCAGCTCGACAGTCCCCGTGCCGCAGCCCACATGAAGGATCCTGTTGCCGACCCGCGGTTTCAGACGCTCGACCAGGAACGAGGTGAAGTCGTCGTCCCACCATTCCTCACGCACGTGCTTCAGGGTCGAGGAGGTCAGCGCATCGAGTGTGCGAGACTTCGAGGCCATCGGCGCCATGGGCGGCTAATCTATCACACGGAGTTCGGCTGAAAGCCCGCCGCGACGGGCTCCAGAGCACCGGTGAGCTGACCTGGCTGGAGGGGTCAATAGGCCATCAGCAGCCTGGCGGCACGTTCGATCTCGGCATCCGACGGAAGGAAGAAGGCTTCGAGCGGCGGGGAGTACGGAACGGGCGTATCCAGCGCACCAAGGATCCTCACCGGCGCGTCCAGCCACTCGAAGGCCTCCTCCTGTATGCGCGCTGCAAGGCTTTCGCCGATGCTGCCGGTCCTGGAGTCCTCGTGCACGATGAGGACGCGGCTGCAGTGGCGTGCCACGGCCAGCACCGTGTCCCAGTCGAGGGGCACCAGCGAGCGCAGATCGAGAACGGCCGCCTCGATCCCACCCTGCGCAAGCGAGTCCGCGACCCTCATCGCGGCGTGTACGTAGGCTCCGTAGGTCACGATCGCAAGATCGCTCCCCGCACGACGGAGAGCAGCCGTACCGATCGGGAGCGGCGCAGGGGGTTCGACAGGGAGGGGCTGCCGGATGCGAGGATCCCGATACAGCGCAATGTGCTCGTAGTACAGGACGGGATCAGGATCCGCCACGGCGCTGGCCATCAGCGCACGTGCGTCGGCGGGTGTCGAGGGGGCCACAATCTTCAGACCCGGCGTGCGGTAGAACCAGGCTTCGGTGTTCTGGCTGTGGTACGGACCCGCATGCCGCAGCCCTCCCCACGGCATGCGCAGCACCATCGGAACGGATCCCCCCCATCGGTACCGGATCTTTGCCGCGTTGTTGACCAGCCCGTTGAAGCCCGTGGCGACGAAGTCGTTGAACTGCATCTCGCCGATCGGACGGGCGCCGGCCAGCGCGGCTCCGACACAGACGCCGATCACCGCTCCTTCGGCGAGCGGTGCGTTGAGGATCCGATCGCCGAACCCCTTCAGCAGCGGCTTCAGCAACAGGAACGCGTTGCCGTACGCCCCCCCGACGTCCTCACCAAAGATGAACACGCGGGGATCGCTGATCAAGGCGTCACGAACGCCGAGCATCACCGCCTCGATGTAGGTGGCACCCGTGCGCTCGAAAGGAGGTGCCTGCTCTACCGCCGGAAGCGGCGGCGCCACGGCAAACGCCCCTCGCCAGTCCGGCTCGAGCACCTCTACACGCCGCCTGGGGCGCTCGCTGGCGAAGACTCCAAGACCGGCGTCCTCGGGCGAGGGCCATGGAGCCTCAATCACGGCCCGGGCCTGCTCCTCGACGAGCTTCACGGCTTCCTGCTGATACCGCTTCACGTCCTCCCGCTCGATCACCCCTTCCGCGATCAGCCGTTTGGCATAGGTTGACAGGGGATCGCGCGAGGCCCAGAAGGCCCATGCCTCGCGATCGACATACCCGCCATCGGCGGGGGCCGGATACTCCCATGAGACCGGCGCATCCCGCCCGAGATACAGCATGTCGTCGTGATGCGCGTGCCCGCACATCCGCATGCAGACGACCTCGATGAGCGCCGGACCGTGTCCCTCTCGTGCGCGCTCGGCCGCCCACCCGAACGCCGCAGCGATCTCGTCCGGATCGGTCCCGTCGATGGTGATGCCGGGAATGCCGTAGCCGGCCCCCTTGTCCGCAAAGACGCGTACTGCGGACTGCTCGCGAACGGGCGTGGACAATGCCGTGCCGTTGTTCTCGAGACAGAACACCGCTGGGAGCTTCCGCACCGCACACAGGTTGATTGCCTCGTGCCATTCACCGAGCGACGAGCCTCCTTCCCCGATGAACGACACGACGACGCGCCCCTGCCCTTCGCGTGCAAAGGCCAAGGCCATACCCCCAAGCGTCAGGCTGCCGGTGGCCAGAGGAGCGGAGGCCGGCAAAATCCCCCACGACAGGTCCCCGATGTGCAGGTCCTTGCCGTTCATGGGCGGTCCCGCCTTCCCCATCTGCCCGGAGAGGACCATCCTCACTGTCTCCCCTTCGGGGCGCATCGCAAGCGCCACGCCGAGGTCCCGGATGACCGGAGCGACGACGTCGCCGTGCCACTGGTCACCTTTCCGGTAGGCGTCTCCGCGCCGCAGCCGGATACCTGCCGCGTAGATCGCTTCCTGGCCAAGGGACCGGAAGCCTTTGCCCTGGAAAGGAGTCTCCCCGTAACGGACGTCACCGCCGCCGAAGAAGACCTTCAGCCGGTTGTCCGTGGCGCGGGTCAGGATCATGCCTCGCAGGATTTCGCGGCGCTCCTCTGCCGTGAGCTCCGCTCGAATTGCCGCACGGAGCAGAAATCCGTCACAGGCGTCGGTCAGCTCCTG
>JACCXG010000414.1 GCA_013697225.1 Acidobacteriota bacterium | reverse complement strand
TTCCCCTACAAAGGTGGGCGGTGCGGCTCCATGTCGGACCGCATGCTGCCGCCTAGATCGAGACGACATGCGGCTTTGACCGGCTCATCTCCCTATCAGAGGACCGAGATGTTCAAGAAAGTTTCCGTTGCAGGCACCATGGTCGTCCTCCTGTTGCTGTCCGTCGGAAGGGCATTCGCGCAGACCACCGTCGTTCTGCCTGACACCTCCCAAGTGACGACGCTCACTGCGACGGTCAGCGAGCAGGCCCGAATCACAGTCCCGTCTGGGGTGACGTTCAACGTCGCGGACACCGCAAACAGCACGGCCTCGAGCAACGTTTCACTGGCAATCAGCAACGTCGTGCTGTCGACGGCCACCAAGCAGTTGCGGGTCGCAATCCAGGCAGACGCTGCGAGCTTTACTCCCCCAGTGGGCGGAGCGACCACGTGGTCCGCATCGAACGTGTCGTGGAATGCCGCCTCCTGGACCGCCGCGACGGGTGCGATCGGCACCTTGAGCTCCAGCGCCTACAACACGGTGGCAACCTGCGATGCCGGTGCTGCAGCCTGCAGCACGAGCGGCCTGGTGTTCACGCTCGGGGCGAACAGCGCCGTCCAGCGATCGGGGAATCACACGCTCGTGATCCGCTGGCGCCTCGAATCGACCGGAAGCTGAACCCGGCTGCGACTGAACTTGTGAGCAAAAACATGTACCGAAGCGCACGATTGAGCGGCCTGATCGCCGGCGTGCTGGTCACGCTGGCCTTCAGCAGCGGGACAGCGGCGGCAATTACGTTCACGGCTTCGCTCAACCCGATAAAGCTGAACGCGAAGCCGGGCCAGGTTCTTACAACCGAGTTTCGCCTGACCAGTCAGCCTGGCGAGCCGCGCGCCCAGTTCAAGGTCGAGATACAGGACTGGTGGCGCAGTGAGGACGGGCGTCAGTCGTTCTATGGGGCGGCAGGGTCGCTGCCGCGCTCCTGCGGCCGATGGACGTCCGTGAATCCGGGAGAGGCTGCCATCGTTGGTGGAGAGACCCTGGTGGTCCGCCTCACCGTCTCGGTGCCTGTCACAGCCGAGCCGGGGGGCTACTGGTGCGCCCTCACCGTCGACGAGGTTCCGGATCCGCTGGCCGCCACTCCTGACCAGGTGGCCATGCGGTTCCTGGCATCGCTGGCAACCGGGATATACGTCTACATCGACCCCGTTGAGCGCGCGGCGAAGATCCAGAGCATCGAGCTGGAGTCCGACGAAGCGATCGTCCAGGTCGAGAACTCCGGAAATACGCCGGTCGCCGTCGAAGGCCGCTTCGAGTTCTTCCGGCAGGGTGAGAAAGAGCCTGTCGCGGTGGCCGTTCTGCCACGCAACATGCTTCTGACCACCCCTGTTGCTACGGGCAGGTTTGCTGCAGTGCTGCCCGCAGCGGACGTGCTCCCGTCTGGTCACTACCTGGTTCGCGCGCTCGTCGACATCGGGCTCGATCACTACATCGGGGTGCAGCGCGAGATCGAGTTACGGCGAACCGAGACAGCCGGCCGGTAGGATGGTCGTGCTGGTCCGCTGGACGGCTGTGCTGCTGCTGCTGTTGTTGGTGCCGTGCCAGAGCGAGGCCGCTGATGCATGGGTCGTCGTCATTGTCGGCGGACCCGAAATCGTCGTACCGGTCGCGAGCGTCACAGACGAGGGGGTACCGCTCGTCGATGCCGCCGCGCTTGCCGGAGCACTGGACCTCACGATTGTTCCGGCGTCCGGGTACATGCTCGTGAGGGACGGCCGGGGCGGGGAGTGGCGGGCGGTAGACGGCTCCTCATCGTTGAACGAGGTCGCGGGAGCCGGCGGTTCGATTCCCTCCTTCGTGAGGATCCGCGACGCAGCCCTCCATCTGCCGCTGTCTACGATTGCGAGGCTTGCCCATAAGCAACTGCTGCTGGACCCCGTCGGGCGCGCGTACCTGCTCCCGGGCCCAAGCACAGCGGCCGATCGGCATTCCGAGACCGCCCCTCCAGGATGGGAATCCTTCACAGTAGAGAAGACCCTCGCCGAAAAGCAGGAAGCTGAGCGCCTCGACGAGAGCCCTGGGCAGGTGCCCCGTCCCGAGCTTCGGGAGGTGCTTCCCGCGAGGCACGAGTCGATGCAGGTTCAGCTCGGGGTCGGGTCTGCCGCTGGAGCGGACTGGGCCGGCGAGATCGACGCGACGGGAACGATTGGGGGCTATCGCACGAGCGGACTCCTTTTCGCCACGGTGGGCGCACAAGGGGTCGAGTATCGCAATGCGACTCTGCTGGTCCAACCCTCGAAACAGGCGTGGGCGCTGCAAACGGGTGATCTCCTGAGTGAAGCTCGCGGCATCGGCCGCGGGGTTCGGTTTTCCTGGGGCTTGAACAGCCGTTGGCATCAACGTGTCAGCATGGAGCGTAGCCGCGACGAGTTCGCCTCCCCTGCCGGCGTCGCGTCGTACGGAGCAGAGCTGGCCGTCTCCAGCGCGGTGATGGCCGCTGGTGAGACGGCGTCTGACGGGTCACTGTTCCTTAAGGGGCGGTATGGTCAAGGATCCGCCACGCTGGACGGTTTCTGGCGCCGGGGCGGGGCACGAGGGGTGACTC
>JACCXG010000409.1 GCA_013697225.1 Acidobacteriota bacterium | reverse complement strand
CCCGGGCGTCCGGCTTCTGCGCGTCCGCCTTGTGTTCCGCGGGCCCCCAGGCATCCGGCCGCAGCTTGCCGCCGAAGCCCCAGTAGACGGGCGAAGGTCGTGGCGATTCCACCCTCGGGCGCTCCGCCGGCAGCCCGGACTGGAAGGGCACATACGTGGACTCGACCGGATCCTGCACGTGCCGCCGCCGCAGGACGGGGGCCGTTATGTAGACGGGAACGGGAACCAGGACGGGGGGCGGCGGCTCGGGATAGTGATGCTCCACCACGACGACCTGCGGGGCCGGGGCGGGTGGCGGCTCGTCCTGAACCTCCTGGACCACGATCGGCTCGGGTGCCGGGTTCTCCCGGCCGGTGCGGATCAGGGCCACGATCACGCGTTCGCTTACACCCGCGTCCTTCAGCGCCTTGAGAGTGGCCAAGTCCATTGCGTAGACGCCACGGTCCACTTCGATGAGCGCAAGCAGGACGTCTTCCCCCAGACCGGCCTTCGACAGTTCGATGACGTCGCGAATCGTCAGGGCATCGGCAGGGCGTGCCAGACCCAGAAAGGCGGCCATCACGAGCGGCAGAACGGCTGCACGGCGCATCTGATTCTCCCCCTGAAACCTCGAAGGGTACTCGTGCAACGGGAGTGCCGGCAGCAGGTTCACGAGAACCCGTAGATTCTCCCCTATTGTGCTGAGAGGCCCGCCGGGACGGTCCCCTCCGGAGGACAATCACTGTCCCCCAGCGGAGAGAGACATCGGCCGGGCGCGTGCAAAAGGCATTGATATCGGGCCAACATCGGGGCAATCTCGGGGCACACCTATTGCTCAACTGGTTCGTGTCAGGAGCAAGAATGCTTTCCAAACCATTGGCAGTCGCGTTGGTCGCTTTGGCCTGCGTGAGCGCGGGGGCCGGCGGAGCTTACGTTGCGATGCGCCAGACCGCGTCCCCCGGGAGTATATCAGTCGAGCCTCACGAAGCGGCCGCCGCACAGCCGGAGGGTGCCCCTTCTGCGGTTCACGAGACGGAAGCGCTGGTCGGTCAGGTGCAGGAGCCTGTCGAGTTGGCGCGACCCGAGCCGGAAAGGCCGGTTCGGACCCCCGCCCGCCGGGTAGCCGCACCCGAGCCGGCACCACAAGCCCGGCCGCAGGCCAGGCCGCAAGCCGCGCCCCCCAGCCCCCCTGCGGTGACCACAGCGCAGGCGGGCTCGGGCGCCGCTCCCGCCCAGGAGCCGGTGGAGGTCCCGAGGCCCGCTGCTGCTGAGGGCGTGCGCCGTGACCCCCTGCCCCCGATGCGGACCTTCGAAGACCTGGTGATCCCCGCGGCGGCGGTCGTCGGCCTCCAGGTCGAAACGCCGGTATCCAGCGAGCGGGCCCGGATCGAGGACCGCGTCGAGGCGCGGGTGTTGCGTGATATCACCGTCGAGGGGCGCACCGCTGTGGCGGCCGGGGCCAAAGCAATCGGTGCGGTCACGCTGGTGGATCGCGGCGGAAAGCTGAAGGAACGAGCCCAGCTCGGTGTGCGGTTCCACACGCTGGTGCTGGCGGACGGCACCTACCTGCCGATACAGACGGAATCGGTGCTGCGCGAGGGTGAGTCCCCGACGGGGGAGAGCGCCCGCAAGATCGGCGGTGCCGCGGCGGGCGGCGCGATCCTCGGCGCGATTCTCGGCGGGAAGAAGGGGGCGATCGTCGGAGGCGCCACTGGTGCGGCAGGCGGCACCGCGGTGGTCGTGGCCGGAGATCGCAACCCGGCGACCCTCCCCGTGGGTGCCGTCATCACGGTCAGGCTCTCGGCGCCGCTCGCGGTTGAGGTGGAGAAACGGTAGGCGCTACGGCCGGGTGCTAAGATCGCCGCATGATCATCACGGCACTCCTCCTCATCCTCACGCTCGGCGCCCCACAGCAGGCGCCACAGAAGACCACCATTCCGGGCGGCATGAACGTCACCCGCGTCGATGCGACCGTCATGTGCGGGGGGGCGACGACGGACGAAGCGTTCCCCGCGTTGAAGAAGGAAGGGTTCGTCTCCGTGCTCAATCTGCGCCAGGCAGACGAGCCGGGTGTCGATCTGCAGGCCTCACGTGCCGCAGCCCAATCGGTCGGCCTGCGATATGTGCACATTCCCGTGCGGGGGGCCGGGCCCGACCCCTCGAGCGTGGACGCATTCCTTACGGCCGTGCAGGATCGCAGCAACCAGCCGATGTATATCCACTGCGGGACCGCGAACCGTGTTGGTGCGCTGTGGCTCGTCAAGCGGGTGCTCGTGGACGGCTGGGACGTGCCCCGCGCAACCGAGGAGGCAAACGCCATTGGCTTGACGAGCGAGAACCTGCGGAAGTTCGCCCTCGATTACGTCGCCACGCACCAGAAGAAGTGACCGCGGGCGGCGACATGGATCCGGAGGCATTCCGGCGCGAGGCGCACCGGGTTGCCGACTGGCTGGCAGACTACTTTGCCACCCCGGAGCGGTTCCCGGTCCTGTCCCGCGCGCGTCCCGGCGAGATTCGCAGCAGCCTTCCTGCATCCGCGCCCGAGGAGGGGGAATCGTTCTCGATGATCTTTGCAGACTTCGAGCGCATCATCCTTCCCGGAATCACGCACTGGAACCATCCCGGCTTCTTCGCCTACTTCGCCACATCGGGGAGCGCTCCCGGAGTGCTCGCGGAATTCCTCTCAGCCGGCCTCAACGTGCAGGCCATGTTGTGGCGCACATCGCCTGCAGCGACCGAACTCGAGGAAGTGACGCTCGGCTGGCTGCGGACCCTCGTCGGCCTTCCCGATGGCTTCGAGGGGGTCATTTACGACACCGCCTCCGTCTCCAGCCTGCACGCGCTCGCCGCGGCCCGTGAGTACGCCGTTGCGGGGGTGCGTGCGGACGGGCTGATCGCCCGCGACCTGCCACCCCTTCGCCTCTACTGCTCCGAGCACGCGCACTCGTCCATTGACAAGGCGGTTATCCTCCTGGGCCTCGGCCACACGTCGCTGCGCCGCGTGGAAGCGGACGCGGAGTTCCGCATGCGCCCTGATGCACTTGCGGCGGCCATCGCAGAGGACATGCGTGCCGGGTGCCGCCCGGTAGCCGTGGTTGCGACGGTCGGAACGACATCCACCACCAGCGTCGATCCCGTTGGCCCAATCTCGGCGATCTGCCGGCGCGAGGACATCTGGCTGCACGTCGATGCCGCTTACGCCGGAGCAGCCGCGCTCG
>JACCXG010000405.1 GCA_013697225.1 Acidobacteriota bacterium | reverse complement strand
CCCGCCATACAGGCGGGCGCGCGCGCGCGCGCCGCTCACTGCCGGTGACGAACTGGCATGTCCCTGTCTCGACGTGACGTGGCGCGTCGGGTTGGCCTCTCAACGCTTCAGGCGAACTGCGGGCCTTCGCCTTGGCGCGCCCCCGGGCTGTCCGATATTTGTATACAACTCTCGGACAGATGTAGGCCCTTCACGAAATGGGTGGTCAGCAACTCACTGTGCAGGTGGGGGCTGGATGTCCTCAGCCCTACGCGGCCGTCACCAGCCCAGGGTCGAATTCCGTCCCTGACACCCAGCCAATCTAAATAGCCTCCCTTCAACAGCTTACCGACAACATCTCAAATCCAGGCAGACGTGCTGCCTACACGTTATCGGGCCGCGTGGCGGCTGCCGGCAAACGAAACAAGATAAATGACTTACGAGCTGTTCATAAGCGGTCCCACCGCTAGGATCAGCCCCACTGAGACACCGCTGAGACACGCCGCGCACTCTGCTGCGGACCGGCGAGGCGTTCAGGCGCGTTACCCTGAAGTGTTGCGGCTCGCTGATACGATCCAAAGGCGCCAATGGATCTGCGCTCGATCACCCACGCGTCCTCGCCCGAGGCAAAGATCGCGCTGTTCCGGTCGCTGTTCCGCGGCCGCGTCGACGTGTACCCGCGCCGCTTCGAGAGCCGCAAGACAGGCCGGTGCGGCTATGCGCCCGCGTGCGCTAATACTAACGAGTGGGTCCGTGGCATTTGCGAGAAGCCGCGCATCAAATGCGCCGACTGCGCCCATCGTCGGTTCCTCCCGGTCACTGATGACGTGATCCGCTGGCATCTGTCGGGACGCAGCCCGGACGGCCAGCCGTTCGTTGCCGGCGTGTATCCGCTGCTGCTGGACGAGACCTGCTACCTGCTCGCCGTCGACTTTGACAAGGCTAGTTGGCAGGCCGACTCGAGCGGGTTCCTGGAGACGTGCGCGCGCCTCGACCTTCCGGCGGCGCTCGAGCGCTCCCGGTCGGGACGGGGTGCCCACGTCTGGTTGTTCTTCCAGAATGCTCTGCCGGCAGCGTTGGCTCGTCGCCTCGGGTCGCATTTGCTGACGGAGACGATGGAGACGCGGCCAGACGTTGGCTTCGACTCGTACGATCGCCTCTTTCCGAACCAGGACACCCTCCCGCACGGCGGGTTCGGGAATCTGATTGCGCTCCCACTGCAGCGAGGACCACGCGAGAAGGGCAACACCGTGTTCCTGAACGAACATCTGAACCCTGGCCCGACCAGTGGGCGTTCCTCGCAAGCATCGGCAGAATTCCTCGCGATCGTGTCGAACGGATCGTTCAGGACGCCGAACAGCGCGGTCGCATTCTCGGCGTCCGACTGCCGCCGCAGGAAGATGGCGAGGGCGAACCGTGGACGGCTCCGCCGTCTGGTCGTCGCAGACCCGCGCCAATTCATGGCGATCTGCCGGAGTCGCTCGAGCTCGTGCTTGGGAATCAGATCTACATCCCCAAGGCGGCAGTGCCAGCGCCGCTCCGGAACCGGCTCGTACGGCTGGCCGCGTTTCAAAACCCGGAGTTCTACAAGGCGCAGGCGATGCGGCTGTCCACGTACGGCAAGCCACGCATCGTCGCCTGCGCCGAAGAATTCGCAGAGCACATCGCGCTTCCGAGAGGATGTCTCGAGGATGTGCGCGAGGTGTTGACCGATCTCCGCATCCACATGGCGATCCGCGACGAACGTGACATGGGTCAGCCGCTGGACGTGACGTTCCACGGTGAGCTGCGACTGGAGCAGCAGCGCGCAGCCGACGCGATGCTGGCGCACGAGACGGGCGTGCTCGCCGCCACCACGGCGTTCGGCAAGACGGTGATCGCCGCCTGACTAATCGCCCAGCGCGGCACGAGCTCGCTCGTACTGGTTCATCGCCGTCAGCTCCTCGACCAGTGGATCGAGCGGCTCTCGACCTTCCTGGACCTGCCGGCGAAAGCCATCGGTCGCATCGGCGGAGGCCGGAGCCGGCCGACAGGACTGCTCGACGTCGGTCTTCTTCAAAGTCTCGTCAGAAAGGGAGTCGTCGATGATCGCGTGGCGGATTACGGGCACCTGATAGTCGACGAGTGCCATCACCTCTCGGCGCAGAGCTTCGAACGTGTCGCCCGTCAGGCCAAGGCGCGGTTCGTCATCGGGCTTTCGGCAACGATCGCACGCAAGGATGGTCATCATCCGATCATCTTCATGCAATGCGGGCCTGTTCGCCACCGAGTGAACGCCAAGGCTCAGGCCGCGACTCGTCCCTTCGAGTACGTGGTGCTCGTGCAGCCGACGTCGTTTCAGCCTATTCGGCCGTTCGAGTCAGATAAGCGCGTTGAGTTCCAGACGCTTTACCAGGAGCTGATAGAGGATGAGGCGCGTAACAGCCGCATCTGCGACGATGTCATCGACGCGGCGCGCGCCGGCCGATCGCCGCTGGTGCTCACCGAGCGGAACGAACACCTGGACCGCTTGGAAGCGTCGCTCGCCTCGAGTGTTCGTCATCTGGTCGTTCTCCGAGCCGGCTTGGGCAAGAAACAGCGGCAGGCACTGACCGATCGACTGGCGTCGATTCCAGCCGACGAGGAGCGGGTCATCCTCGCCACAGGCAAGTACGTGGGCGAAGGCTTTGACGATGCTCGACTGGATACCCTGTTCCTGACGCTTCCGGTGTCGTGGCGTGGCACCATCGCGCAGTACGCAGGGCGTC
>JACCXG010000390.1 GCA_013697225.1 Acidobacteriota bacterium | reverse complement strand
CGTTCCGTCAGGACCGGTCACGGCAACGGGGCCGGACGGCAGAAGCGCCACCGTGGCGCCGGGAAGAACGGCCCCCGATGCGTCAACCACCCCCCCGATGCTTCACACGCCAGATTCTGCGGTGACGCCAGCACAGACGGTGTCGGCCCTCCCCAGCACAAGCCGACGACAATCACTAATTTGGCCAGTCTCATGACTCAAGCGCCTCTGCGTGAAACAAGGGTTTTGAACAATCAAAATCCTAGACTCTCCGAGGGCTTACTGTCAAGCTGGATCGGTTATTCGGGAGCGACGAGAACCTTCGAGGCGGCGCGGGTGCCGATGGTGGTCACCTGCCCGGTGCCGCTGCGAACCGTCACGCTGTCGGAGGTGGGATCCCTGTCCTCGATCGCGACTCGCTGGCCGGGTTTGAGCTGCCGCTGCTCGATGAAGCGGAGGAACTCTGCGTCCTGAGCAGTCACCCGCGTCACGATCAGACCTTGACCAAGAGGTGCGGTAAGGAGATCCGGATAACTCTGCCGGGGCAGTTCCCCTTCGGGGCCGGGAATCGGATCTCCGTGCGGGTCCACCGCGGGGCGGCCCAGCATTTCATCCATGCGATCGATCAGGCGCTCCGAGACGGCATGCTCGAGGCGCTCGGCCTCCTCGTGCACTTCGCTCCAGTTCATGCCCAGGACTTGCACCAGGAACTGCTCGATGAGCCGGTGACGTCTCAGCACGAGGGCCGCCAGCCGCTCGCCGGCCGTGGTCAGCCGTGCCCCCATGTACGGCTCGTATCGCACGAGCCCCGACTCCGCCAGCGTCTTCACCATCGTCGTGGCCGTCCCGGGGACGACTCCAAGGGCTGTGGCGATCTGCCCCATCGGCACGAGACCGTCCGGGTCGAGATGAGCCGCCTGGGCCACGTAGATGGCCTTCAGGTAGTTCTCGACGGTCTGCGAGGCGAGCACGGAGCGTACCTTATCATTCGTCCTGCCTCATGCCGACCCGCACGCGCCCGTCACTCCGCCATGCGCTGAGTACTCCTGAGAACAAGCACACGTACGTGCGACGTCTTTTCTCGGTGATTGCCCCCAGATACGACCTGATCACCGTGTTGCTCTCCTACGGGCAGGATAGACGATGGAAGCGCCGGCTGGTATCGATGGCCCGCATCCAGCCCGGCATGCCGGCTCTGGACCTCGCCTGCGGTACTGGCGACATCGCGTTCGGCCTGGCCGCCGCTGGTGCAAGGGTGACCGGACTCGACATCACGACCGGGATGCTTCACCTCGCCCGGAGAAGACCCGAGGCGGCATACCTCCACCTGCGCCTCGTGGCGGGCGACATGACGGCTCTGCCCTTCCCGGATGCGTCGTTCCCTCTCGTCACGATGGGTTACGGCCTTCGCAACGTGCCGGACCTGCCGGGCGCGCTCGCCGAGATTCACCGTGTGCTGGCGCCGGGCGGGCAGATGCTGTCGCTGGACTTCAACCGTCCACGGAATCGAGCCGTCCGGTCCGTCTACCTGGCCTACCTGACGCTGGTCGGCTCCGCCCTGGGCGTGATTCTTCACCGTGATCCGGATACGTACCGCTACATCCCCGAGTCGATTCGCCGCTATCCCGGGGCCGAAGCGGTCTGCACCCTTGCCGGGGCTGCGGGCTTCACCCAGTGTCGCTGGGGGCGGGTTCTCGGAGGTTTGATGGCTATTCATTCGTGCAATAAGGCCGGAGAGCTGGACGGAGCCGCTGGACAGCGCCCAGGTACGGCATGATCCATCTGCCGGGTATGGGTGGCTTCGTACAGGGGGTCATGCTTCCGGCGTATTGCGCGGTGCCGCGACTGCCGTGAACTTCCGGCCGGCGTTCGAGTGAGGGATATGGAACCATCAGAAGTAAGGCGGCGTGTTCGCACTGCTATCGAGGCCGCGCGCAAGGAAGCCCAGGAGCGCCGGAGCCGGTCAGAAGAGGCCGTCCGTGCGTATGAGGAATTCCTGCGGGCCCGCGCCGCACCGGTGTTCCACGTGCTGGCCTCCGCGCTGGTCGCTGAAGGTCACCGCTTCAAGGTGTTCACGCCTGCTGACACCGTGCGCCTCGTCTCGGAATCGGCCTCCGAGGATTTCATCGAGCTGATGCTGGATCGTTCGTCGGATCCCCCCTCGGTGTCCGGTCTCGTCAGCCGGGGGCGCGGGCGGCGGCTCGTCACGGCCGAGCGTCCCGTCGCCGAGGAGAAGCCGATTGCGGAGATTACCGAGGAGGACGTGCTCGGGTTCCTGATCGACGAGATCACGCCGTTCGTGGCGTGACCCTGCACGCCGGCAGACGCCCTGTCAGCCGGGTGCCGTGCGATACGTGTCCGGGCTGCTGGACAGGGTGTCGATCACGGTGCCCAGCCGGTCGAGGGCTCCGAGCAGGAACTCCGGATCGCACCCGAAGCCGATGCGCAGATAGCCTTCCATTCCCACTGAGCTCCCCGAGACGACGAGTACGCTCTCTTCCTCGCGGATGCGTGCGACGAGGTCGGCGGAGGGGACCGGGGCCGCGTACTTCACCAGGGCGATGGCGCCAGCCTGGGGTGGAATGTGGCTGAGGAACGGCGCGCGCCGCTCGATCCACCGGCGCAGTGCGGGGTAGTTGGTCCGGAGGATTCCGCGGGTGCGCGCGAGGAGCAGCTCCCGGCGGGCGGGGGCCAGCGCAATCCGGGCGAGCCGGTCGTTGATCGCTCCAGGGGCAATCGTCGTGTAATCGTGGATCCCCCAGAGCTCGTCGACCAGCGGGTCGGGAGCGATGGTCCAGCCGATCCTCAGCCCGGGGAGGGCGTAGGCTTTCGAGAGCCCGCTGGTGACCACCACGCGTTCGTAACGTCCCCAGGCCGTGGTCGTGTCCACTCCGTCGAGCTCTGCACCGCGATAGATCTCGTCAGAGATGACCCAGGCTCCGGCGCCTGACGCGATACGGCAGATTGCGTCCAGTTCCGCAGCCGTGAGACGAGCGCCCGTGGGATTGTTCGGGTTGCAGATGAATATCGCGCGTGTGCCGGGGGTGGCGAGAGCCTGCAGCGCGTCGAGATCCGGTCGCCACCGCGCCGCACTGCCGCCGGTCCCGGGATCCTCCAGTAACGTCCACGGGACCACAGTGCCCCCGAGCGCTCGCACGAGCCCTGGCGCCTGCAGGTAGTTGGGCATCATCACAACAACCCGATCACCGGGCTGCACGAGTGCCAGCAGCGCGATGCAGTTCGCCTCCGATCCGCCGTTCGTGATCTGCACATGGCCGGGGGATGCATCGCCATACATGGCCGCGACCGCGGCGCGGAGCTCGAAAGTCCCGTTCGTCTGCGGGTATCCCAGATCCTGCCGCATCAGGGCCGACCGTTCCTCCTCGTTCTCGAGGAGCTCCTCGACACGCAGCGGGTGCACGCCGCTCTCGGCCAGATTCCAGGCGACCTTGTGCTCCCAGAGGGACTGCAGCCGTTCCATCGCGAACGGTTCGAGCTTCATTCCGGCAGTGTAACCTACGCTCCTGCACCCGAAGGCGGCGCTCACCTGAGCTATCCTGAGCGTCTGGCATCGCGCGGCTGTGACGATCAGGGGCAGGGGGGCGGCGTCAAAATAGGGCAGGCGCGGCCTCCATCCGGAAAGGCCGCCGGAAGGGGAGCAGCGTGGCGCGTTATCTGGTTCTTCTACTGATGGTCGTCGGCTTGGCCCGCCCCGCCGGCGCGCAGGCTCCCGCGGCCCCGGCGCGGGAAGGTCCTGTCGTTGTCTCCTCCGGCCAGGGGCTCGTCAAGCGGGCTCCCGATCGCGCCTGGGTCACTGTGACGGCCGAATCCCGGGCGCGCGCTCCGCGCGAGGCGCAGAAGCAGAATGCCGAGATCATGGGCGCGGTGCTGCAGAAGCTGCGTGGTCTGGGCCTGGACGGTGACGCGATTCAGACACGGGGTTACGACCTGCAGCCGGAGTACGACTACGTGGACGGCCGGCAGAGGCTGCGCGGGTACCTGGCGCGCAACAGCGTGGAAGTCAGGGTGGACGATATCGGCCGCGTAGGGGAAGTGCTGGACGTGGCGGTCGGGTCAGGTGCCACGAGCGTCGGTGGCGTGCGGTTCGATCTGAAGGACCGCGGGGGCGCGGAACGCGAGGCGCTTCGTCTTGCGGTGGAGGATGCCCGTGCCCGCGCCGAGGCGGCCGCCTCGGGAGCAGGGATGAAAGTTGAGCGGGTCGTCCGGATCGAGGAACATCGGTCCGGGGGGGGCGGCCCGCCGCGCCCGATGATGATGGCCATGCGTGACGGCGCTGCGGAGGCGGCCCCGCCTCCGATCGAACCGGGCGAGCTCGACATCCGCGCCCAGGTCACGCTGACGGCTGCCATCCGCTAGCCAGTCAGGAGCCTTCCTCGATCACGACCCCGTCAATCGGCTCCTCTTCTTCGAAGAGCCCGAGGAGCTCCGGCGCCCCGAGCGGACGTGGGGTGTGGTCCACCATGGCTGGTTCCGCGAACTCTGAGGGAGCGGTCACCCCTTTGTCCTTCAGCCGGCGCGCTGTCACAAGCACCCGGCTCTCCAGCGTGCCCACGGCGCCGTTGTACGCCTGGACCGCCTTGGCCAGGCTTCGGCCAACGGTGTCGAAGTGTTCCGCCAGCTTGGCGATCCGGTCGTAGAGCTGCCGCCCCAGGTCGCTGATCTCCTGGGCATTTCTGGCCACGGTCTCCTGCTGCCATCCGTACGCGATCGCGCGCAGCAGCGCGATGAGCGTCAGCGGGCTGGCGAGCATCACCCCTTTGCTCATGCTGTATTCGAGCAGTGCAGCGTCAGCCTGCAGCGCGGAGGTCAGGAGCGATTCGCCGGGGATGAACATGACCACGATGTCCGGTGCCGGCTGGAAGTGGGCCCAGTACGTCTTGTTGGCCAGACGGTTCACGTGGTCCTTGACCTGACGGGCATGGTCCCGCAGCTTCAGATCGCGCGCCTGGTCGTTTTCCGCCTCCGCCGCCTCGAGGTACGCGGTGAGCGGCACCTTGGCGTCGACGACGACGTTCTTTCCCCCGGGGAGCTTGATGACCGCGTCCGGGGTCAAGCGTCCTCCTTCGGTCTGCGTGGACTCCTTCAGCTCGTAGTGGCTGCCTTCCACGAGGCCGGCGTTCTCGAGCACCCGGCGCAGTTGAAGTTCTCCCCACTGGCCGCGGACGTTCGGCGAGCGCAAGGCGCGCGCGAGACGGCCGGTCTCGGTCTGGAGCAGGTGCTGCGCCTGCGCAAGTGCCCGCATCTGCTCGGCGACCTGTGCATGCGTGGAGACACGGCCGCGCTCGACTTCCTGCAGCTTCGAATCCACGCGGGTGAGGGACTCGCGCAGCGGCTGGACGAGGGCATCGATCGCCTTGTGGCGTCCCTCGAGGTCGGTCGTGGCGTGGCGCTGAAACTCGCTCAGCGACGCGCGGGCCAGCTGCAGAAAGGCTTCGTTGTTTCGCTGCAGCGCATCGGACGAGAGCGCGGAGAACGTCTCCCGCAGCCGGGCTTCGGCTGTCTGGAGGAGCGCCAGCTTCTCGGCGGAGGCGGCCTGCGCCGCTTCCAGCTGCGCGCCGACGCGGGCACATTCCTGGCGTGCCGAGGCGAGCTCGGTTTGGAGTCCGGTGCAGGCGGAGTCGCGCTGCTGCAGGCGTTCTTTCAGCTCAGCCGCGCGGCGCCCCTGCAGGAACGCCCACAGGACCGCAGCGACCCCCAGGCCCAGGGCAAGTCCCGCCACCAGGGGGGAGGAGAACAGATGCTCGCTCACGGTTCCGGTCCTTGTACCACGAATGCCTCCCTATTTCTGGGCTTCGTCGGCAATATCGTCCCCGATGCAGCTTGACCGGCGGGCCTTTGGAAGTAATATAGGACTATTGTGGTCGTAGTTCAGGAGTGACCACCGCACGAGCGACAGGATCATGGTGCAGATCAGCGAAAACGCAGCGAAGCTCATCAGGAAGATGACGGCCAGGAATGCCATCCCCGGCGGGGGCCTGCGGATCGGCATCAAAGCTGGCGGCTGCTCGGGTCTGAGCTACACGTTTGCCTGGGAAGCCGCCGCGCGCGAGGGTGACCACGTCTTCGAGGGGCCCGAGGGCGCCAGGGTATTCATCGATCCCCGGAGCTTCAGGTTTCTGGACGGCACAACGCTCGATTACGACACGAGCCTCGTAAGCAAGGGGTTCGTGTTCAGTAACCCGCACGCCAAATCGAGTTGCGGCTGCGGCACATCTTTCTCGGTGTAATCCCCCCGGCACCCGGCGCGAGGCAATCGCCCCGTACGTGCCTCCGGCACAGCGTCAGAAGAGAGCAATGTCTACATCAACCGAGACCATCGAACAGCTCGCCAACCGCGAGTACAAGTACGGATTTTTCACGGATGTCGAATCCGAGACCATTCCGAAGGGGCTCACCGAGGAGGTCGTCCGCCTGATCTCCGCGAAGAAGGAGGAGCCCGAGTGGCTTCTGGAGTGGCGGCTCAAGGCCTTCCGGCTGTGGCAGACCATGAAGGAGCCGACCTGGCACAACCTCAGGTACGAGCCCATCGACTACCAGGACATCGCCTATTACTCCGCGCCGAAGAAGAAGAAGGTGCTGAACAGCCTGGACGAGGTGGATCCGGAGGTCAAGGCCACGTTCGACAAGCTTGGCATTCCGATCGAAGAGCAGAAGATGCTGAGCGGTGTTGCTGTCGACGCCGTGTTCGACAGCGTGTCGGTGGCAACGACGTTCCGTGAACGGCTTGCCGGCGTCGGGATCATCTTCTGTTCGTTCTCGGAAGCGGTGCGTGAGCATCCCGATCTCGTGAAGAAGTACCTGGGTTCGGTCGTGCCGTACACCGACAACTTCTTCGCCACGCTGAATTCCGCCGTGTTCAGCGACGGCTCGTTCGTCTACATCCCGAAGGGGGTCCGCTGCCCGATGGAGCTGTCGACCTACTTCCGGATCAACGCGAAGGACACGGGGCAGTTCGAACGGACGCTGATCATTGCCGAGGAGAGCTCGTACGTGAGCTACCTCGAAGGCTGCACGGCCCCGATGCGCGACGAGCACCAGCTCCACGCGGCCGTCGTCGAGCTCGTGGCGCTCGAGGACGCCACGATCAAGTACTCGACCATTCAGAACTGGTACCCGGGGGACAAGAACGGGAAGGGCGGCATCTACAACTTCGTCACCAAGCGCGGGGTGTGTGCCGGGAACCGCTCGAAGATCACCTGGACCCAGGTCGAAACCGGGTCCGCCATCACGTGGAAGTACCCGAGCTGCATCCTCCAGGGGGATCACTCGATCGGGGAGTTCTACTCGGTCGCCACGACCAACAACTGGCAGCAGGCGGATACCGGGACGAAGATGATCCACATGGGCAAGCACACCCGCAGCACGATTGTGTCCAAGGGGATCTCCGCCGGGCAGGGGCAGAACACGTATCGCGGCCTCGTGCGGATCGGGAAGAACGCGGCGCATGCGCGGAACTACTCGCAGTGCGATTCGATGCTGATCGGCGACAAGTGCGGAGCCCACACGTTCCCGTACCTGGAGATCAAGAACACCTCGGCCAGGGTCGAGCACGAGGCGTCCACGTCGAAGATCGGCGAGGACCAGATCTTCTACTGCCGTCAGCGCGGGATCAGCACCGAGGATGCTGTCAACATGATCGTCAGCGGCTTCTGCAAGGAAGTGTTCAGGGAGCTGCCGATGGAGTTCGCCGTGGAGGCGCAGAAGCTGCTCAGCGTCAGCCTCGAAGGCTCGGTCGGCTGAGGAGCGGCGCAAGGGCGGAGCCGACGCGCTGGCGGTGGCGGCAAACTGCAGCGGCGCAAGGCAGAGCCGAAGCGCTGGCCGGTCGTGGGGGTGGGGCCCCACGACAAACTTCAGCGGCGCAAGGCAGAGCCGAAGCGCTGGACAGGTCGTGGGGGTGGGGCCCCACGACAAACTAAGAGAAGAAGACATCGAAGATGCTACAAGTCAAGAATCTGCAGGCTCAGGCGGAAGGCAAGGAGATCCTCCGCGGGATCAATCTCGAGGTGAGCGCCGGAGAGGTCCACGCCATCATGGGGCCGAACGGCTCCGGCAAGAGCACACTGGCGCGGGTGCTGGCCGGGCATCCCGAGTACGAGGTCACCGGTGGCACGGTGTTGTTCGAGGGGCGCGACCTGCTGGAGATGGAGCCGGACGAGCGCGCGCGTGAAGGCGTCTTCATGGCCTTCCAGTATCCGGTCGAGATTGCCGGCGTCAACAACGCCTACTTTCTCAAGGCGGCGCTGAACGCCAAGCGCAAGCATCACGGGCAGCAGGAGCTCGACGCCGTGGAGTTCATGGCGCTCATTCGTGAACGGGCCAAGGCGCTCGACATCGAGCAGGGCATGCTCAACCGTGCCGTGAACGAAGGGTTCTCGGGCGGCGAGAAGAAGCGCAACGAGATCTTCCAGATGGCGCTGCTCGAGCCGAAGCTCGCGATCCTGGACGAGACGGACTCCGGGCTCGACATCGACGCACTGAAGATCGTCTCCCACGGCGTCAACGCGCTCAGGAGCCCCGATCGCGCCACGATCGTCGTCACCCACTATCAGCGGCTGCTGAATTACATCGTTCCCGACTACGTGCACGTGCTGAGCGCCGGACGGATCGTGAAGTCCGGGGGGAAGGAACTCGCGCTGGAGCTCGAACAGAAGGGCTACGGCTGGATCGAGGCGGCATAGCGATGACACAGGTTGCCGAGAAACTTCACCCGTGGGTCTCCGCGGCTCCACCGGTTGCGGGACCGCGCTGGCTCCAGGCCCTCCGCGAACGCGGGACCGCACGCTTCAGAGCACTGGGCTTTCCGACGGTGCGGGACGAGGAGTGGCGCTTTACGAACGTGTCGCCTATCTCCAACGGAGATTTCCGGCCCGCCGGCCCCTCGCCGGTGACGCTGAATCGCCTTGCGCAGTTCATCTACGGCGATGCCGCTCACAGGCTCGTCGTCGTCAACGGCCGGTTCTCTCCGGAGCTGTCGCGGCTCGACGGGCTGCCGCAGACGGTCCGGGCCGGCTCACTGGCAGGTGTGCTCCACGGAGGGCAGCAGGAGGACTCCGATCTCGCGCAGGAGCATCTGGGCGCGCTCGCCGATGTGGATGACCGGGCATTTGCCGCCCTGAACACGGCGCACCTCGACGATGGCGCGTATGTGTTCATCGCGGACGGGGCGGTTGTCGAAGATCCCCTGCAGATTCTCTTCGTGTCCTCGCCAGACGCGGGCAGTGGAGCCCCCGTCAGTCATCCGCGCCTTCTCGTCGTTGCCGGTGAGAACAGCCAGGCCCGGATGGTCGAAACCTATGTTGGAACAGGCGGCTCGTACTTCACCAACGGTGTGACAGAGGTCGTGGTGGGGGAGGGGGCCGTTCTCGATCACTACAAAGTCCAGCAGGAAAGCCTGGCCGCCTTCCACATCGCCAGCATGCACGTGCGTGCGGCGCGGAGCTCGACCTTCTCGTCGCACTCGTTCTCACTCGGCGGGAAGCTGGTGCGCAACGACGCCATAGCCACGCTCGACGGTCAGGGTGCGGAGGTCACGCTGAACGGGCTCTACCTCGCAGACGGCGAGCGGCTCGTCGACAACCACACGACGATCGACCATGCGCAGCCGCACTGCCCGAGCCATGAGATCTACAAGGGCATCCTCGGGGGGACGGCCCGGGCGGTGTTCAACGGCAAGATCATCGTCAGGCAGGACGCCCAGAAGACGGATGCCAAGCAGACGAACCGCGCGCTGCTGCTCACCGACGGGGCGCTCATCAACACGAAGCCGCAGCTCGAAATTTTCGCTGACGACGTGAAGTGTACGCACGGCGCGGCGATCGGTCAGCTCGACGAGGACGCCCTTTTCTACCTCCGGGCCCGCGGCCTGACCCAGGCGGAAGCCCGAGACATGCTGATCCATGCGTTTGCCGGTGAGATCATCCACCGCGTCAAGGTGGAGCCGCTCCGGCTTGCCATCGAAACCGAGTTGTACGCGCAGCTGGCCCGGGATCTGGCGGAGATCGACGCGGCATGACCGACCTGGCCGTCGGCGTTCCGCGGGCGGCCGGGGCCGGGCAGGCGCCCGAGCCGCGCGTGCTGGATGTCGCGCGTGTCAGGGCCGACTTTCCCATCCTCCGCCGGCAGGTACGCGGCCGGCCGCTCGTGTACCTGGACAACGCGGCGACAACCCAGAAGCCACAGGCCGTGCTCGACGCGATCACGTCGTACTACACGACCACCAACGCGAACGTGCACCGCGGCGTGCACCTCCTCAGCCAGCTCGCGACAGAGGCGCACGATGCCGCACGCGAGAAGGTGGCCACCTTCTTCAACGCCTCGTCCAGCCGCGAGATCGTGTTCACCCGCAACTCCACCGAGGGGATCAACCTGGTGGCGCAGACGTATGGGCGCTGGCGGGTGAATGAGGGAGACGAGGTGGTGATCACGGCGATGGAGCACCACTCCAACATCGTCCCCTGGCAGATGCTGTGTGGTGAGCGGAAGGGGCACCTGCGTGTGGCGCCAATCGACGATTCCGGGGAGCTGGTGCTCGACGCACTCGATGAGCTGCTCGGCCCGCGGACGCGGCTGCTGTCTGTCACGCACATGTCGAACGCGCTCGGCACGATCAACCCGATCCCGGCAATCGTGAAGATGGCCCACGCGAAGGGCATCCCGGTGCTGGTGGATGGATCGCAGGCGGCTTACCACATGCCGGTGGACGTGCAGGCGCTCGGGTGTGATTTCTACGTGGCCACGGGGCACAAGCTTTACGGCCCGACGGGGATTGGGGTGCTCTACGGCCGGGCGTCGCTGCTGGAGGAGATGCCGCCGTTTCTCGGCGGCGGCGACATGATCCGCTCCGTGACCTTCGAGAAGTCCACCTGGAACGAACTGCCGTACAAATTCGAGGCCGGCACGCCGGACATTGCGGGGGCGATTGGCCTGGGCGCAGCCCTGGACTACATCGGGAGCATCGGGCTCGAGGCGATCTCCAGCCACGAGCGGGACCTTCTAACCTATGCCACGGCCGCGGTTCAGGAAGTTCCCGGCGTGCGCCTGATTGGTACGGCGCGCCGGAAGGCGAGCATCCTGTCGTTCGTCCTGGAGGGGATCCATCCCCACGACATCGGCACGATCGTGGATCAGGAAGGTGTCGCGATCCGGACCGGCCATCACTGCGCTCAGCCCGTGATGGAGCGTTTTGGCGTTCCCGCTACCGCGCGCGCCTCGTTCGCCATGTACAACACGCGCGAAGAGGTGGACACCCTGGTCTCCGCCCTGGAGCGGGTGCGGACGGTGTTCGGGTGAGCTCGATGGGGGACCTCGGCGAGCTGTACCAGGAGGTGATCCTGGATCACAACCGGCGGCCCAGGAATTTCCGCCGGATGGAGAGCCCCAGCCACGAAGCAGAGGGGTACAACCCGCTCTGTGGAGACAGGGTCACCGTGTTCCTGCAGGTGGACGGTGATCGGATCTGCGATGCCGCCTTCGAGGGAGCGGGTTGCGCGATCTCGAAAGCGTCAGCCTCCCTGATGACAGACTGCCTCAAGGGTTGTACCTTGGGTGAGGCGACGGACCTGTTCGCGCGGTTCCACCGGATGGTCACCACTTCGACCGATCAGGAAGTGGAGGACCTCGGAAAGTTATCCGTTCTCTCCGGCGTTCGTGAGTATCCGGCCAGGGTGAAGTGCGCAAGCCTGGCCTGGCACACGTTGATGGCGGCACTGGACCGGGAGACCAGCGTCAGCACCGAGTGACGCGCCTGCGTCTCGTGAGGACCCATGAAGCATCTGCCAGTCGTTCCACCTCCCGCCGCTGAAGCGCCCGCGCCGACGACCGAGACGCGCGGGATCGTCGCGGACGCGGCCCGCACCGCGGAGCTCTCTCCGGCAGTCCTCGACGCCATCCGGGCGGTGTTCGACCCGGAGATTCCGGTCAACATCGTGGAGCTCGGGTTGATCTACGACATCGTCGTCGATGCTGCGGGGGTGGCGGGTATCCGGATGACGCTGACGGCCCCCGGGTGCCCGGCGGCGCAGTCGCTGCCGGTGGAGGTCGCACGCAAGGCGAAGGGGGTGCCCGGGGTGACCGACGCCAGGGTCGACGTGGTGTGGGATCCGCCGTGGACGAAGGACCGGATGTCTGACGCGGCGAAGCTGCAACTCGGGTTCTGGTGAGCTGTTCAGGACGCCATGCTCCGACTGTCCAAGAAAGCTGATTACGCACTGATGGCGATGAAGCACCTGGCCACACGGCCGGATGCCGCGTCCGCCAGCGCGCGGGAGATTGCCGAGGCCTACGACATTCCCATCGAGCTGATGGCCAAGATTCTCCAGCGCCTGGCCAGGCGGCATCTGCTTGCTTCGCATCAGGGCACGCGCGGCGGCTATCGGCTGGCGCGCGCCTCCAGCGCCATTTCGGTTGCGGACATCATCGAAGCCATCGACGGGCCGCTGACCGTCACCGCGTGCTCGACGGAGGCGGAGAACTGCGGGCAGTACGCGAAGTGCAGCGTCCGCGATCCCCTGTGGCGGATCAAGGACCGCATCGTGTCGGCCCTCTCCACCTGCTCGCTGCAGGAGATTGCCGCCGATCCGGCAATGCCGGAGGACGTTCCCTCGCAGCTCACCTTTCGCCGCACCTGATGGGTACGCCGATCTACCTGGATTACCACGCCACCACGCCCGTCGATCCCCGGGTGCTCGAGGCGATGCTCCCCTATTTTACGGAACGCTTTGGAAATCCGGCAAGCAAGGGGCATGCTTTTGGGTGGCGCGCGCAGGAAGCGGTCGAGGCGGCGCGCGGGCATGTCGCGTCGCTGATCAGTGCTTCTTCGAAAGAGATCGTGTTCACGAGCGGCGCGACCGAATCGAACAATCTGGCGATCAAGGGGGTTGCCTGTGCGCTGAAGGGACAGGGCGATCATGTGATCACCGTCGTCACGGAGCACAAGTCGGTTCTCGATTCCTGCGCACGGCTCGAGCGGGAAGGCTGGAAGGTGACGCGCCTTCCGGTGGAGCCGGACGGGTTCGTGAACCTTGACGTCCTCAGGGCGTCCCTGACGGATGGAACGGTGCTCGTCTCGGTAATGGCCGCAAACAACGAGATCGGGGTCCTTCAGCCGCTGGCCGACATCGCCGCCATTGTCCACGAGCGCGGCGCGCTGCTTCACACCGACGCGGCGCAGGCGTTCGGGAAGGTGCCGATAGACGTTGCGGCGTCTGGTGTAGACCTGCTCTCGCTCACCGCCCACAAGTGCTACGGCCCGAAGGGAACAGGAGCCTTGTACCTTCGCCGGCAGCGTCCACGGCTGCCGATCGAGTGTCAGATCGACGGCGGCGGACACGAGGGTGGCCTGCGTTCAGGCACGCTCAACGTCCCGGGTATCGTCGGTCTCGGCGCATGTGCCGAGATTGCGAAGAGGACCCTGCCCGAAGAATCGGTGCGGCTTGCCGGCCTGCGCGATCGCCTCCTCGAGGGGCTGCGGGCCGGCCTCGACGGGATTCGGGTCAACGGCTCGCTGGAGCGGCGCCTGCCGCACAACCTTCACGTCAGCTTCGACGGGATAGAAGGGGAGGCGCTGCTCATGGCGCTTGGCGACATTGCTGTCTCGACTGGTTCGGCCTGCAGCTCAGGCAGCGGAGCCCCTTCCCACGTGCTTCAGGGCATCGGAGCCGTCGCGGATCGTGCCGGAGCATCCATCCGCTTCGGCCTGGGGCGATGGACGACCGATGCGGACATCGACGCCGCCCTGGAGCGGGTTGTCACGGTGGTGCGCAGCCTGCGCGAGCGCCATCCTGTTGCCTGACGCTGCGGCGTTGGGCTGACATCCTCGACCCTTCACGTCCACCGGCCCATCAGAGATCGCTTGTGTCCAGCGGCACTCCCTCCAGTGCAGGGGGACCGAGCGTATCCATCCGTCCCACCTCCCCTGCTCTGACCAGCGCAGACCGGAACAGCACCGGACCGACCAGCTCGTGGATGGCGATCAACGCGACCGACAGGGTCTGCAGCTGCGATCCCCACGTCGGGAACTCTCCCGCAATGATAAGTGTGAGCCCGAGGGTTACCCCCGCCTGTGACACGAGCCCCATCCAGACCCAGCCCGCCAGCGCCGGGGGAAGACCGGCGTAGCGGCCGGCCGCGAACGTGGCGCTCCGGATCAACAGCAGGCGGACAACGGAAACGGCGAGGGCGACGATCCCGATCACTGCGAGCGCATTGATCTGCAGCGATGCGCCCGCGGCCGCAAAGAAGACGACGAGCACCGGAAGGGCGCTGCGCTCGATAGCATCCTTCAGCATGTCGCCGCGGGGCGGGGCGATGTTCTCGACAACGAGACCCGCGGCAAGCGCGGCAAGGAGGGGTTCGAGGTGCCACGTACGGCCGGCAGTCGCAACAACGGCGCAGAATGCGATGAGGGCCACTGTGAGCTCCCGCCCGACGTGACGGAGGTACAGCGCGAATATGCCCCCCGCTGCCGCGCCGAATGCGAAAGACCCGAAAATCTCCCATGACACCGACTCGAACAGGCCGACGTCCCCGCTCCCGCCGAAGGCAAACCGGCCGAGCTGCATCAGTAACGCGAACAGCAGGATGAGGATCAGGTCGCCGAGGATGACCAGAGTCAGGGTCATCTGGCTGACCGGACCGCTGGCACGGCTCTCCGCGATGAGTGCAATGGTCACGGTCGGGGAAAAGCTGGCGACGACCGCCGCGAGGAGTCCGGCGGCCGCGAGCTTCTGCAGGCCGACGAGTGCCGGCGCGATCCCAAGCCACGGCCACGCCAGCCAGATGAACACGAACAGCCCGGCATACAGGAGCAGCAGAGTGATCGACCCGAATCGCACCATCGCGTGCATCTGCGGCCGGAGCCTCGCGAAATTGATCTCGAGCCCCGCGATGAACGCGATGAGCACCACGGCAAGCCCGTTGATCAGTTGTAGCTCACGCGCCATCGGCGTTGTGATGATGTTGCCCACGTAGGGGCCGCAGACGACGCCGAAGAGAAGGTAGCCGGTCACCCGTGGCAGCCCGAAACGCTTTACCAGGCTTCCCGCGAGTGCTGCGGCGATGAGGGCGAAGCCTATGGCGAGGGCCGTCGGGCGCAGCGCACCAACGCCTGCCGGTCCGCTGACGACGAGCCAGGTGAGGGCAACTGCCAGGGCGAGCGCAAGTGGCCGGCGCATCAGGCGCGCCGGACCGCCGGAACGACCGCCAGCGTCAGCAGTTCGCAGAGGACCGCCCCGAGGGCCACGGCGAACACCACCGACCCGCCGGCGGTGGGGGCCACCTGCGCAAAGTTCAGCGCGAAGGCGATTCCGATCACCCCAGGCGGAATCAGGTACGCCCCGAGGTTCGATGGCGCCACGTCGGGCGCCAGGCGGGAGGCTGCCCAGCCGCCGATCAGCTTTCCACTGAGCCGGAACGTGACGTACGCCACGAACAGCCACACGCCGAGCAGGTCCGGGCGCACGCTCGCGCCAGCCGTGATCAACAGCAGGACGACAAGCGGATGTTCGAGCCTGGCGAGGTCTCCTCCAACGAGCTTGTCCGATTCCCCCGGCGCGATGACCCAGAACCAGCCGGCCACCATGCCGGCCAGTAGCGGCGACGACCCGGCGAACGCCGCGGCCCCGCCGAGCAGCGCCAGGCACCCGAGCACGAAGACCGCCCGCTCCGCGCTGCCTTCGGCGCGTTCGAAGAGCAGCCAGCCGCACACGGCCGTTCCCAGCCCCACCAGGATCGCCAGCGCCGCCGCCACAGGGCCGACAGGCGCCGCCGGGTTGGCGATGCCTATGACCAGGCCTCCGAGCACGATTGGAAGCACGTCGTCCAGATCTGCCACGCGCGAGGCGATCTCGTGTTCCGGATCCCCTCCCTGCTCCGCTGCGGGGGCAGCCGACGCGGATGCGCACACGCCGAGCGTGAGCGCGACAGCCACGGCCGGGAGGTCGAGAGGCACACCCCAGGTCCCGAGCAGGAGCGTCGCCGCACCTGCGACCACCCCGATCGTGATGACCCCTTCGAGAGAAGCGGCCGCAAAGAGCCGCGGCATGGCGGGTGCCTGTCGTGCCCCGGCAACGCCGATGAAGACCCCCAGGGTCGCAAGCGCCAGCGTGACAACGACGTCGAGGTGCGCCAGGGTCTGCGGCGAAATAATCCCGAGGCCCCACGGTCCGAGCGAGATGCCCAGCGGGATGAAGATGGTCACTGGCGCCGTGAACGGTCGCAGGCCCAGGGCGGCACGGCGCTGGAGCGCCAGCATCGGCCTGCGCAACTCGCCGCGCAGTGTCACGGTTTCTCCAGGGCCAGAACCAGGTGCTGCGTGCCGCGGCGTACGGTCAGAAGGAGCGCGTCTCCGGCGCGTGCAGCGGCATACGCCTTCAGGATGTCACCCGCTTCGGGCGCACGCTTGTCTCCGAGCCGCACCACGAGGTCGCCAGCGCGCAGACCCGCGCCGCCCGCCGCGGTGCCGGGGTCCGCCGCGAGCACTTCAGCGCCGGCGCCGCGGATTGTTTGAAGGATGAGACCAGCGTTTACTGCCCCCCCGCCGTTCTCGGAGGCTCCCCCTTCCGCGGGCTCCGCGCCGATGGCGACGGTTTCAGTAACGGGTTGGCCCATCCGGGAGAGGCTCAGCGTAAGCAGCGCACCGGGTTCACGGCTGCTCACCATCTGATGGAAGGCGGCAACGCCCGTGACAGGGACGCCGTTGATGGCCTGAATGACGTCGGTCGGGCGCACCCGTGCGGCCGCCGCACTGCGGGGGTCCACGTGCGAGACGATCACTCCGCTTTGTGCTGAGGCCGCTCGTGCGAGCGGGGCTGAGAGGCTTTGCACTGTGATGCCGAGATCTCCGGGGTCCGTCGAAGCGGGCGGTGCCGTTTCGGCAGCCGCCATCAATATCTGCGCCGGCTGGACGGTGACCAGCCCGGACGACTCGAGCGCCAGCCCCACGAATGTGGCGTCCAGCGTGAAGATGGCCGATCCCGGCGACAGCGTCTGCTGGACCGACGCAATGGAAAGCATGGAGTCGCCGGTTCTTGGATCCTGGAAGAGATCGGTCCGGCCGACGTACACGGGCCTGACCGCGGCTCCCTGCGATGTGGCGTCGACGACCACCACGTAGCGAGGCCCCGGACGCTGCGTGCCCCCCCGCGGCGTCACGATGTCACCGGGCCGCGAGGCCACCTGCAGCACCACAAGGTTTCTTGCGACGTCGCGCGCGACGATGACCGGAGCCTCCCCCCCGGCGCTGCTTGTGACGCGCTCCCCCGGAGCCAGCAGCGTGATTGCCCGATCGGGGGTGATGCGGACGGCCGGCAGGTAGGTAGTCATGCCCGATGCGGTCTGGATCGGCACTACCTCAACGGACGGTATGATCCGGCGTTCCACCTCCGCCATGATCCCGGCGAGCTCGTCGTAGGCGGCGCGCGCCGTCAGGCGATCGAGCGCCGCCGGCGCTGTGGCAGCCGGCTGGATAGCAGCTTCCTCCGGAAACCTGAAGCGCGCCAGCAGGAACAGCATGGCCGCCGAGATGGCGATCGTCACCAGCAGCAGCCGGGTCTCTCGCCTGCCGTTCCCCCGCGCTTCCATATCGTTGGAGCGTACCGCACCGGCGAGCCTTAGGCCAACACGGGGCGCCTGGCGAATGGTGAACGCCCAACTCCCAACTCCCAACTCCCAATTCCCAACATCTCTGATTAGCGGGGCCCGCGCCGATGCCATATCGGTTCCCCCGCGCGATGCGGGCAGCGCGCTGCGGAAGCTCGAAAAATGCGCCGCAGGCGCACCCACCCGCGGAGGCGCCGATTCGTCACCGTCACACCGGTAATCAGAGACCTTGGGGCGTTGGGTATTGGGTATTGGGCGTTGGGAGTTGGGAGTTGGGAGTTGGGAGTTGGGAGTTGTACGATGACTGCTGATGCCTGAAACAAAGATTACGGTGGCGCACAGCCCTGATTCCGACGACGCGTTCATGTTCTTCGGCCTGGCGAGCGGCGCCGTGGAGACCCACGGCATCGTGGTCGAGCAGGTGCTCGCCGATATCGAGACGCTGAACCGGGCCGCATTCGACGGGCAGTACGAAGTGACGGCTGTGTCATTTCATGCGTTCGCCCACCTTGCCGGCACCTATGCGCTCCTGCCGCACGGCGCCAGCATGGGCGATCGCTACGGGCCTCTCGTTGTCTCGCGGACGGGAGGCGTGGACCGCGTCAAGGGAGCAAGAATCGCCATCCCTGGAACGCTCACGACCGCGTATCTCGCGCTGCGCCTGTACGAACCGGACTTCGAGTACGTCGTCGTGCCCTTCGATCAGATTGGCCAGGCGGTGGCGAGCGGGGAGGCCGAGGCGGGCCTGCTGATCCACGAGGGACAGCTCACGTATGAAGACGAGGGGCTCCAGAAAATCGTGGACCTGGGGGAGTGGTGGGCCGGGCGCACCGGGGGCCTGCCGCTGCCGCTCGGCGGGAACATCATCCGCCGTGACCTCGGGCCGGAGTTGATCCGGATCGTCTCGACGATGCTGCACGACAGTATTGCTTACGCGCTGTCGCATCGTGAAGAGGCGATTGATTACGCGATTGGATTCGGACGCGGCCTCGACAGAGCCCGGACCGACAGGTTCGTGGGCATGTACGTCAACGACCTGACGCTGGGCTACGGGGAGCGTGGACGGCGGGCGGTCGAGCGGCTCCTCGGGGATGCGTTCGAGAGCGGCCTGATTCCAAAGAGGGTGCCGGTGGAATTCGCCGCCTGAACTCTCAGCGCCGATCCTCCTGGAATGCGCCGGGGTGCAGCGCGCGAGCCAGCAGCTCCGTGCCTTCCGCAACGCGCGGGCCCGGGACGACGGTTCGTGCGTCTCCGATGATGTGGATGCGTCCGGTCCGAACCGCCGG
>JACCXG010000044.1 GCA_013697225.1 Acidobacteriota bacterium | reverse complement strand
CAATCGGTCCGGCCAGGGGCTGCAACGAGGACGACCGTGCCACGGACACGTGCCACCAGCTCAACCCCCTCCGGCAGCAGGAGGGACTCGGGATACTCGCCCGGTTCGACGGACACCGTATCGCCGGAGCGCGCCTCGGCAAGCGCTTCGCCGACCGTCTGATATGCGCCTGCCGCGCTGCTGCCGACAACGAGCCGGCGCGGCGCGCCCTCCTGGCCAAGCGGAACGTACACGAATAGGGCGAGCGCCGAGAGCAGGCCTACCAGCGTTCCAAGACCAAGGAACAGGAAACGACTCCGCAGGAGACGCCTGGCCAGGGAGGGCTTTTTCACCGGCGGTACAAGGATCGGCGGCCTGTCGACCAGGTCCGCGAGCGGCGTCGTCGAGACCGGCTGTACGGACGGCGGCGGCAGGACCAGGCCGCCGGGCGCGGCCGTCTGGGCAAACGCGGGCCCTTCCGCAAAAACAACGGTGATGTTGTCTTTGCCCCCTGCCTCGTTGGCGGCGGCAATCAGCTCGTGGACGACCATGTCCGGATCACCAGCGTGCGCGCGCACAATCCTGTTGATCTCGAGCGAGGTCAGCATGTCGCTCAGGCCGTCCGAACACACCAGGAACGCATCGTCGTCTTCGATCTCGGCAACGACGGTTTCGATGAAGTTCGGGTCGTCAGGATGCCGGGGCTCGCTGCCGACATCGCGGTACACCTCGTTGCGGCGTGCGTGCTGCATGGCCTGCGCTTCGGTGATCTCACGCGCGTCCTCGCGCTCGCCAACCGGCGAGTGGTCGTGGGTCAGCTTGGCAATCCCGGAGCGCGACAGCTTGTAGAGCCGGCTGTCGCCGACATGGCCGATGGTGAGGCGCCGGCCCTCGAGGAGCCCGAGCGTGAGGACGCAGGACATGCCGGCGCGATCCGGGCGTGCGCGCGCCTGTCGCAGGATGTCCTGGTTTGCCAGGGTGATGGCCTCGCGTACCCGCACCTCTGCAGCCCCGTCGTTGCGCGAGAGCCGGTTCGCAATCGTCCGGACGGCAATCTGCGCAGCCACTTCGCCTGCGGCCTCGCCCCCCACGCCGTCGACGACGAGAAAGATTCCGGCGGCTGGATCGAGATGGAAGCGGTCCTCGTTGCCCCCTCGCTGTCGGCCGGGATCCGTCGCGCCGGCCGCGGACACCCCGGCGACCGCCATGGTCCGGACGCTAGTCGTCATCGCGGGTCACCCAGCCAAGCAGACCGAGCCACAGCACGGTACCTACGAGGGCGGCAAGCAGGAGCAGGTGCATGCCTTCCCTACTCCACGCGGAATTCGAGGGTAACCGCATCGGCAAGCCGGAGCGTCGCGCCGTCGGTGATCTCCCGTTCGGTCGCCTTCGCCGCGGCGCCGTCCGTGTACTTCGGCACGGGCTCGCCGTTGAGGAACGTGCCCCAGGCACTGACGTCCTGGATGAAGAACCGGCCGGAGGGGTCGCGCCGGATCCTGCAGTGCTCGCGGGAGACCTTGGCGTCGGTCACGAGCATCAGATCCACCCAGTGTGCGCTGCCGCCACGGCCGATCTTGATCAGCTCCTTGGTGAGCACGAACGTCTGCGCCCCGCGCTCGTCGCTGTAGGTCAGGCGTGCCGAGGGACGGCTGGGTGGCTGAGGCGGCCTGCCGGCCACGGGGGAGGATCCAGCGACAGCACCGGGGAGCACTCCAGGGGGTGTGGGGTCCGGTTCGTTCCTGACGGTGGTCCGCCGCTCGGTGCCCGACACGACCGTCTGCGCAATGCGCGTCGTCCCGGCGCCGCCGCCGAATCGTGACGCGCCGGGCACCGACAGGCGCGAATGGATACCCAGTTCTCCGGGACCCACTTCGTTGTTCAGCGCCGGCTTGATGTAGATGGCCCACCCGCCGGCGGGTATCTCCACCGGCGCACGCCTGCGCACGATGAACTCCGACAGGCGCGACCGCCTGTTGAGCCGCTCGACGAGGGAGTTGAGGCACAATTGCACGTCGAGCGCGATGCGGGCGGCAATGTCCTCGATCTGCCGGTAGTCGTCAGGGTGCAGGTAGACGTGGTACTCGGCCGGCGCCAGCACGACGTGCCGGAGACGGTAGAGCCGCTCCTCCATCTCCCGTTCCACCTCGGAGGCAATCC